>JADGOF010000095.1 GCA_017883105.1 Acidimicrobiales bacterium | reverse complement strand
CGACGGCAACCAGATCGGCACGACCGCCATGGGAGGCGATGCTGGGGTTCACCTGCTCCTCGAGTACGGACACCACCCGTTGGGCCAACGGATCGGACAAGTCCACCTCGGGCGAGGCGGCCAGACCCTTCAAGGTCGGCGCGGGCGGGGTGTTCGGATTCACGATCACCAGGCCTCCTTCGCCGGAGGCGTCGGTGACGAAGTCGAGCGTGGCGCCCTGCAGCCGCACCACACTCGCCTCGGGCACGACCACCGGAAGGGCGTCGTCGTGCTGCACCACATCTCCGGCGGTGGCGTCGGACAACGCCTGGAAGTACATGTCGTAGGCGTACGCACCATTGGTCTCACCGTTGATCTCGAGCCAGAGGGCAAGGCTGTCCGACCCGGACTCGTTGGACAACACCTCGAGCACCGTGGCCCGCGCGTCAACGGTGATCGTCAATACGGGACGGACGTCCTCACGGGCTTCGCTCATGCCTGTCATCATAAGGGCGTGGCAGCCACCGACAAGCACGCGCCGGCCGAAGCCCATGAATGGGTCAGCTTCCACGACCCCAAGGAAGATCGCACCTGGCTCTTCGACGTGACGTTCCTGGCCAGCGGGTGGACGTGCATCTTCGGCAACGGCTGCCAGGGAGTGCTCACCGGGCCGGCGCCCGAGCTGGTCCAGGGCTGTTGCTCCTATGGCGCCCACTTCACCGACAAGAAGGACGCCCGTCGGGTCGAACGGGCGGCACAGGACCTGACCCCGGACCTCTGGCAGTTCCACAAGCGAGGCCAAAAGGGCGTGGTCAAGAAGTTGGCCGACGGCGACCTCGGCACCCGGCTGGTCGATGACGCCTGCATCTTCCTCAATCGTCCCGGATTCCCGGCCGGAGCCGGTTGCGCCCTGCACAAGGCGGCCGAGGCCCAGAAACGCAGCCACGTCGACCTCAAGCCCGAAGTGTGCTGGCAGCTCCCGCTACGTCGGGAAGATGAAACGGCACCAGACGGAAGGGTCACCTCGGTGGTGCGGCAGTGGGAGCGACGTCACTGGGGTGAAGGCGGAGAAGAATTCCACTGGTGGTGCACCGAGGACCCGGCTGCCTTCGTTGGTCACGATCCGGTGTACGTAACCATGCGTACCGAGCTCGAGACGATGGCCGGCAAATCGGTCTACAAGTTGCTGGCCGCCTATCTGGACGAGCGAACCGGCCCTCGCCCCCCGGTCACCTTGTTGCCCCATCCGACCATCCGCCGCTGAGCGACGGACCGGAGTGCGATGCGGGCGGGAGCGCCCGGACTACTCGGCCAGTGGGTCGTCCTCGACCGACGACGGGTCCCGCGGGGAGGTACCCAGGATCTCGTCGTAGTCGTCCTCGGTGGCCAGACACCACGACGCGTGCTTGTCATCAGGCTCAGCCCCGCACTCGGGGCAGCGCCTACTCGCAGTCGCGACCGACCGCTTCAGACTTCGCGCCTCTTCGAAGCGGCGATGGCGTCCCTTCTTCACCGAAACAACTCCTTGCCCCACCAGGGTGGCGTGCTCCCCGTCCCTGATTGCATTCGGGTGGCCACCTGCTTACTGATGCCTCAGAGTGTAGTGCGGGGCGTCGCCGCTCGTAGCGCGTCGGTTGCCCCGCTACCATCGGAGCGTGCCCCAACAATTCGATCCGCAAGCCATGGCCGACCGGTTCCGGGATAGGGCCGAAGCGGTCCGATCACGAGGTCTTCCGCCGATCGAGGGCCCTGATCGCCAGCGCTTCAAGGAACAGGCCCAAGTCGACTTCATGGACTTCGCCATGATCGGCGACGCGGCGGCAACCATCGAAGACGGGATCCTGACCCTGCGAATCGACCTGCGGCCGGCCGGGGCCGCCGACGACGGCTGAACCTCTTACCTGGTCACCCGCCATAGTTCATGCGGGTGTCCTCCATCCGCAGCACACCTGCCGCATCCCGGGTCGGATCACCGGCATCGGACGGATCGCCTGCGGCCTCACCGGCATCCATCACCTCGCCGACACAGAGGACGTGACTGGCCGGCTTCCCGACTTCTGCCTCCCAGGCCACAGTGGTGCGGACTTCGCACTCCAACCACGCCAACGCCGAGGCAAGACGGGGAACACCCCCCAGGCCTTCCACCACTGGTTCGCCCTGCATGGAGACGGCTCCCCCGCCCGCATCCAACACCACTGCATCCACCGGCTTCACAAACCGTCGGACGACCGCCCGGTCGGCCCGGGAGAGGATGCTCACCGAGAACCAACCGCCTTCTTCGATGAGCGCACGGGTCACCGACCCCTGCTCCACGGCGACCGCCACCAACTTCGGCGTGGTCGCCACCTGCATCGCCCAGTTGCAGGTCATCATGTTGCGGCGCGCTCCCGAACGGCTTCCCACCAGGAACAGGCCGGTGGGCATCGACCACAGCACCCGCCGGCGAAGACAGTCGAAGTCGGCGGGGTCACGACCCTCCGGGGTCGGACCCACCTCACCGTCGATACGAGGCACGAGATCTCTGTGATCGGTGATCAGCGTGATCGTCCACCGGGGCCACTGGCATCGATCAATTGCCGAAAGGGTCGTTGCCCGCGCCGGAAGGAGCGGTGGTCGAGGTGGAGGGGGTGTGGCCGGTGACGACGACGATCCGATCGACGGCGGTGGCCAACAAGGGGACCAGCTTCTTCCGCTCCTCCGCCGAGCGCCTCATGAGCGCGGCGTTGCCCTCCGATCCCTTGTAGCAGTCGTCCCCCGCGGCGGACGCCTCTTCGTAGGCGTTGTTGAGATCGCCGGTCAGCTGGTCGTCCGGTGTGGGCAGGTTGCCGATGGCGGTCTGGGCGTCGGTGGTCAACAGCGCGCAGACGGTGCGCAGGGCAGCTGCCGTGTTGTGACGGGCCAGGGCCAAGTCGACGTTGCGGGCATCCACCTCGACGGTGCCGATGGCCACGCCGCCGGACGCGCCCTTGACCCACGTGGTCACCCGCGCCGCGGGAGTTCCCGACTGCTCCTGCCCGGCACACCCGGCCAGCAGTGACGAGCCGAGGGTGATCGCCATCGCCACCAGGGTCAGCGTGCGTCGGGGACGCGGAGGCGGTGCATGGCCCGGACCCGGCGGCGGCACCGGCGATCCCGCCGCCGGGTCCGGGACCCATCTGGTCATCAGGCCGGGAATCCCGTCCAGTCGGGACGCCACGAGGGATCGAGCTGGCGGAGGAACTGCGCACAGCGTTCCTCCTCGCCGTACTCGCCGATGGCTTCTGCCGACGAGCGGAGACCGTCGAGGCAGCGGAGGAACCCACGGTTGGACGCATGCTCCCACCGGACAAGTCCGGATCCTTTCCAACCCGCACCCCGCAGCGCGTCGAGACCCCGGTGATACCCCACCCGGAAACAGGCATAGGCCTCCACGTCGTCGCGGGCCAGCGATCCGAGGGCCGCCCACGCCCCCAGTGACCGCGGATCGGCACGCACGACATCGGACACCGCGTGGCGACGACGCTCACCGGGTTGGGCCATGGCCGCCTCGAGACCCGAGCGGACCGCATCGGACTCCTCGGGCAACACCGTCTCGGGCAGTCCCGTGGTCAAACGGACCGGCGAGTGGTCGGATTGCGGTGTGGCCGGGGGACTCATGGCCGTCAGTGTAGGACCGGCCCCGTCGGTCTCCCGATCGCCGGTGGCGATCACGCCCCGGCACCGGCCCCGGAAGGAGCCCCCGGGCAGCGCCCGGTCAGTCGAAGCTGACCAGGTGGTGCTCCTTCTTGCCACGCCGGAGGACCAGGTAGCGACCCCCCACCAGATCATCGACTCCGATCGTCCGGTCCACGTCACCGGCCCGACGGTTGTTCACGTAGACCCCACCCTGCTCGATGGTCGTCCGGGCCTTCCCTTTGGACCCCATCAGTGCCGTCTCGACCAAAAGGTCGACCAACGCCACCCCCTGACCGCCGAGTCGGGTGCGGGAGAGAGTGGTCGAGGGTGCGTCAGCGAAGACGTCGAGGATCGAACGCTCGTCCAAGTGGGCGACGTCCTCGCTGAACAGTGCAGCGGCGGCGTGCTCGGCCCGTTCCGTCTCCGAGGTGCCGTGGACCAGTGAACACACGCCTCGGGCCAGCGCCCGCTGGGCGTCTCGGCGTTCGGGATGTTCCGCGGTCGCCTCGTCGAGGTCTCGGATCTCCTCATGGGAAAGGAAGGTGAAGTAACGGAGGTAGGTACCGACCATGGCGTCGTCGCTCCGGAGAAAGAACTGGTAGAGCTGGTACGTACTCGTCCGATCAGCGTCGAGCCACACCGTCCCGGACTCCGTCTTCCCGAACTTCGTACCGTCCGCCTTCAGTACCAGCGGCGTGGTCAGCCCCCACACCTCGGACTGGCGTACCTTGCGGACCAGCTCGATGCCCATGGTGATGTTGCCCCACTGGTCGCTCCCACCGAGTTGGAGCCGGCAGTCGAACGCATCGAAGAGGTGGAGGAAGTCGTAGGCCTGGAGGAGCATGTAGCTGAACTCGGTGTACGAGATGCCCTGGTCGGCCCGGGACAAGCGGGACTTCACCGACTCCTTGGCCACCATCTGGTTGACCGTGAAGTGCTTGCCCACGTCGCGCAGGAAGTCGAAGAGGGGCATCGGCTCGAGCCAGTCGGCGTTGTTGACCAGCAGCGCCTGCGACGCACCGGTCCCCCCGCCGAAGTCCACGAACCGCTCGAGCTGGCCGTGGATGCCCTCGAGGTTGGCGTGCAGGATCTCCGGGGTGAGCAACGTGCGCTCCTCGCTCTTGCCACCGGGGTCGCCCACGAAGCCGGTGCCCCCTCCGGCGACGGCGATCGGTCGGTGCCCGGCCAACTGCAGCCGGCGGAGATTGCAGACCTGCAGGAGGTGGCCCACGTGCAAGCTGTCGGCCGTGGGATCGAACCCGCTGTAGGCCGTCACCCGACCCCCGTCCAGCCGCGCCTCGAGGGCGGTGTCGGTCATCTGATGAATCAGTCCGCGGAAGCGGAGGTCCTCGACGAGGTGGGCCATGATCTCAGCCTGCCACGTGATCGGCGGGGACACGGACGCTACGATCAGCCGACCGGTTCCCGCCGGGTAACCGATCACGACGGCGAGGAGGGTTTCATGCCCAACCCGTATCTCCACGGAAACTTCGCCCCGGTGCTCGATGAGCGGAGTGACGATCATGAGCTCCCGGTGACCGGCGTGATCCCGCCCGATCTCGAAGGACGGCTCCTCCGCAACGGTCCCAACCCGGCGGTCATCCCGAGCGACGAGTCCGACTACCACTGGTTCAGCGGTGACGGCATGATCCACGCGGTCTCGCTGGCCGGCGGAAAGGCGACCGGCTACCGGAACCGCTGGGTCCGGACGCGCTCACTCGCCAACAAGGTCGGGACCTCTCCACCCAGGGGCCCGCGCGAGCCGATCGACGGACCGGCCAACACCCACGTCATTCGCCACGGGGGAACCACCCTGGCCCTGGTGGAGTCGGGATTTCCCCATGCACTCTCCCCCGACCTCGACCGGGCCCGTGTCCACGACTTCGACGGGTCACTTGCCTCCCCGATGACCGCCCACCCCAAGGTCGATCCGGACTCCGGCGAACTGGTCTTCTTCGGCAGTGACGTATTCGGGCCCTCGTTCCTCCGCTATCACGTCGCCGATGCCACCGGTCAGTTGGTCCGCACCGAGGAGATCGACATTCCCCGCGCCACGATGATGCACGACTTCGGCATGACCTCCACCCGGGCGGTGTTCCTCGACCTTCCCATCGTCTTCGACCTCGAACTGGCCACGACCGGTCGCTCCCTTCCCTACCGGTGGATGCCGGAGGCCGGTGCCAGGGTGGGGGTGATGCCTCGTGCCGGTGGGAACGACGACATCCGCTGGATCACCATGGACCCGAGCTATGTGTTCCACGTCCTCAACTGCTTCGATGACGGTGACAACGTGGTCATGGATGTCATCCGCTACGACAAGGCCTTCGACACCGCACCCGGGGAGGTCATCTCCTCCTCCCTTCCGTCACTGGCCCGATGGACCATCGATGCCGCGGCCAATCGGGTGCTGGAGCAGCGCCTTGACGACCTACCCGTCGAGTTCCCACGGATCGACGATGCGGTGGCCGGGAAACCCCACCGCTACGGCTACTGCACGCGCCTCGGGGACCGGGTGAGGGATCCGACCTCGGTGGGTCTGGTCAAGTACGACTTGCAACGGGACGCATCGACCCGGTATGAGCCTGGGGAGCACCGGACTGCCGGGGAGCCGGTGTTCGTGCGGGCTGTCGACGGTCACGGCGAGGACGAGGGGTGGGTGCTCACCGTTGTCTTCGACGCCACCCGGGATGCCAGTGATCTGGTGATCCTCGATGCCACGTCCTTCGGTGGGCCGCCCGTGGCCACCGTGCATCTCCCGGCCCGGGTTCCGTACGGTTTCCACGGATCGTGGGTGCCCACCGGTACCTGACCGCGTCGAACCCCGCCGGGTGACACCAGTTGGGGCGCCCTCCATGCAAAGCTACAGGACCCGGATCCAACACGATCGTGGCCATCAAGGGCCCATCAGACACCCGCGGGATCAGCCGAGCCCAACTCCACTGTGCCACCTACCGACCCTTCCATACCGAGCGGTTCCCGCCCATGGGGACGCGCCGGCAGCCGACCCACCGGACAACCGCGGGCGACGACCCCCGATGCAACGCGGCGTCGGGGTGCTCCCGAGTTCTCGGGGCCCATCCTCGGTGGCGAGGTCTCTGTCCCCAGCCGAAGGGAGCTACGGAGAGCCAAGCGTCGTCGTCGTCGAACCTCCGAACGGGTCCTGCGGGGGTTCATCGGTCTGGTGGTGGTCCTTCTGGTGGTGGCGGGACTGGGCTACGGCTACTTCCGCTACCAGTGGGGAAAGATCTCCTCCTCGCCCTGTTCCACCTGTGTGGCGGCGGCTAACGGCCAGCCCTACAACGTTCTGCTCATCGGCTCCGACACCCGTGTCGGAGAGACGGCGGCGGAGGCCCAGCGGTTCGGGAACGCCACCAATGCCGGGGGGCAGCGGAGCGACACCATCAAGATCGTCCATGTCGACCCGTCGACCGGGACCGCCTCGACCCTGTCCATTCCCCGGGACACCTTCGTGACCCTGTCGGGGATGTCGGCGAACAGCCAACTCGCCTCCAACAACAAGATCAACGCCGCTTTCTCTAACGGTCCCGATGCCCTCATCAAGACCATCGAGAACACCTTCGGCATCCCCATCAGCCACTACATCGTGGTCAACTTCTTCGGACTGCAGGATGCGGTGAACGCCCTCGGCGGCGTCTCCATGGACTTCCCCTATCCGGCCCGTGACCGGGACTGCATCACCGGAGTCTGCTACAACAACTCGGGACTCGACATCCCCAACAAAGGGTGCCAGGTCCTCAACGGGCAGCAGGCGCTCGCTCTCTCCCGGTCCCGCTTCTACCAGTACTACCTCAACGGGGAGTGGCACTCGGACCCGACGTCCGACCTCGGCCGGATCCAGCGTCAGAACATGATCATCTCCGCCGCGCTCGACAAAGCCAAATCCACCTACGATCCGCTCCGTCTCAATACACTGCTCACCTCGTCGGTGCACGACTTCAGCAAGGACAACGGGCTCTCGGCCAACGATCTCTTCTCCCTGGCCGAGCGGTACCACGCGTTCTCCGGATCCGAGCTCCGGGCCTACACACTGCCCACCCTCGGGGCCAC
>JADGOF010000094.1 GCA_017883105.1 Acidimicrobiales bacterium | reverse complement strand
CCATGGTCGGCGCATCGTTTCGACCGTGCTTCTCTCGGCTCTCGTCGCTACGGCCTCCCTTCTGGTGGTCCTCGTTCCGCGACCCGCGGCGGCCGTGGGGGTCAACGCTCTCAAAGCTCAGGCGACAGCCATCTCCCAGAAGCTGGTCCAGGAGCAGCTGCAGATCGACGCCTACCGGCAGCAGTACTCGGTGACGTCCGAGCGGGTCGCGGCCGATGCCCGGTCCATCACCCAGATCGGACAGCAGATCAGCCACGACCGGGAGTTGATCGAAGCCAAGTCCCGTGAGCTACGCCAACAGGCCATCCGGTCGTACGTCAATGCCGGGGCCCAGGCCTCCGGCACGAATTTCGCAATGTTCACCGGCAGCGCGGATCGCGCGCAGGCGGCCAGTGAGTACAGCACCATCGCCGTCGGCAACATCACCACCGTTCTCGACGAGCTCCGCACCGGACAGAGCACCCTCGAGGTCCACGAGGCGGTACTCCGCCAACAGCAGGCTCGCGACCGGTCCGACCAGACGCAACGGGCCACCGCTCTCGGCCAGGCCGACCAGACCGGGCAACAGTTGCAGGCAGTACAGGCCCAGGTGACCGGGAAGCTGGCCACGGCCGTAACCCAGCAGGCCGCAGCCCAGCAGGCCGCAGCAGCCTCGGCGGTGGCGGCGGCCCAAAGGTCCGCGGTCAACACAGCACCGGCCAGGTCAGCCCCCACGACAGCTCCTCCGGCATCCACCAGCTCGACGTCCGGTGGGTCCACCAACGTTCCGACCACCGTCGGCGGCACAGCGAGCGGAGGGTCGACCAACACCACCGATCCCGCCCTCAACCCGTTCCTCCAGTGCGTCGTGCAAGCCGAGTCGGGCGGCAACTACGGGGCGGTATCACCCAACGGGCTGTACATGGGCGCGTTCCAGTTCGCCCAATCGACGTGGAACACCGCGGCGCAGGCTGCCGGGCGCCCCGACCTGGTAGGCGTGCGACCGAACCGGGCCTCCAAGGCCGACCAGGACACCGTGGCCGTCGCCCTGTACGCCCTGGACGGCCAGCAGCCCTGGCTGGGCGACCGCTGCAGCTCCTGAGGCGGACCGGTCTGCTTCTCCGTGCGGGCGCCGCACCACCTGTCCTTCCACCCGGTCGGATGCCTCGCCGATCCGGGCGCCCCAGGCCAACCCGGTTGGAACCGTCACTAGCGCAACCGGCACTGTCCGGTGCCGGCACACACGTCGCACTCGGGCTGGTCCCCGGCCACGTGGGCCAGGCAGTACTGGACCCGCTGCTCCACCACGTCCATGAGCAGCGGGTGCGGTCCCAGCGGACCGGCGACCAGATAGGGGATGCCCGGGTGACGCATCGACGCCTGTGCGGCCAGCGCGGGGATGTCCCGGTCCCAATGGTCGCCCGGCCACAGAAAATAGGGAGCGATCACCACCGTGGTGGCCCCGGCGGCGATACAGGCGTCGAACGCGGTGCCGATCGACGGCTCGGCCAGTTCCATGTGGGCCGCCTCGACGATCCGGTGGGAACCTCGGGCCCGCCATGCATGCACGAAGTCCACATGGCGTTGGTTGGCCTGGTCGCGGCGGGAGCCGTGGTCGACGATGACGATGCCGAGGCCGTCGTCCGCCCGCGAGACCTGCTGGCTCGTTGTCGGCTCCATACCGTCGCAAGACTAGGTGTCGACAGAGGATGCCCGTGCCTGAATGGTGTCGATGGCCCCTTCGTGCTCGAGCAGCCAGACCTTGCGATCGATGCCGCCGCCGTAGCCGGTGAGTTGGCCGTTGGAGCCGATGACCCGGTGACAGGGAACGACGATGGCGATCGGGTTACGACCGTTGGCCAGCCCTACGGCACGGGAGGCCCCGGGGTTTCCCACCCGACGGGCCAGTTCGCCGTAGCTGATGGTCTCGCCGTAGGGGATGGCCTGGAGGCCCGACCACACCTGCCGCTGGAACTCGGTGCCGCACAGCCTCATGGGTAGGTCGAACCTCGTCAGCTCGCCGGCGAAGTACGCCTTCAGTTGCCCGGTGACCTGGGTGAACCAGGCGTCGTCACGCCTCCATTCCGGGGCCGCGGCCGGGGCGTGACGTTGTTCGTGCATGTGCATGCCGGTCAGGAGCCCGTCCGCCGCTGTCAGGGTGAGTGGTCCGATCGGGCTGTCCACGGTGGTGGTGAGGATGGTGTTCATACAGCTCCTTCGTTCGGTCGCGGGTGCGGCGTCGGACGTGCGGGAGGCCAGTGGTTGATCGGGTGATCGGAGATCGCCCAGAGGTACTGGACGGCGTAGGCCCGCCACGGTCGCCATGCCTCGCCGCGGTCGATGAGCGCAGCCGCCCCGGTGGGAAGGCCGAGCGCTCCGGCCGCCCGACGGACCCCCAGGTCGGTGGCGACGAAGGCATCCGGGTCTCCGAGGGCGCGCATGGCGATGGTCGAGGTGGTCCACGGTCCTACCCCGGGCAGCGCGGCCAGCGCGGCCAGCGCCCTGCCGCGGTCGCAACCCGGTCCCAGGTCGATTCGACCGTCGCCGAGCGCGGCGACCAGAGCGGACAACGTCCGCTGCCGGCCGGCCGGAAACGACCCACGCAGGCCCCCGAGGGCCTCGGGTACCGGAAAGAGATGGGTGAGGCCTCCTCCCGGGTCGCTCACTCTCTCGCCGTAGCGGGCCACGATCCGCGCCGCGTGGGTCCGGGCTGCCGCGGTGGAAACTTGCTGTCCGAGTACGGAACGGATGGCGAGCTCGTTCCCATCCACGCAGCGGGGCACCCGGCGCCCGGGTGCCCCGGCGATCACCGGCCCCAGCACGGGGTCCGAGCCCAACTGTCCGTCGACGGCGACCGGGTCGGCATCGAGGTCGAGGAGCGACCGGCACCTGGCGATGGCCTCCGTCAGGTCCCGCAGGTCGGAGAGCGTGATCCGGCACGCGACGTGATCGGGTGCCGGTGCGAGTTCCACGAAGGCCGGGCCGTGGGAGAGCCGGAGCGTACGCCGATAGGCGCCCGAACGGACCTCCTCCACCCCGGGGACGGCGGTGGCGGCCAGATGGCCGAAGAGATTGTCCGGACAGAAGGGCTGGCGGAAGGGCAGCCGCAACACCAGGGCCGTCGACGCGTCCCGAGGCAGCGGTGCCCCCTTCCGCACCCGGGAGCGGAGGCCGGTCGGAGAGGTCCCAAAGACGGTCCGGACGGTGTCGTTGAACTGCCGGATGCTGGCGAAGCCGGCTGCGAACGCGACTTCGGACATCGGGAGGTCGGTGGTCTCGATGAGCACCCGGGCGGTCTGGGAGCGCTGAGCCCGGGCGATGGCGATGGGCCCGGCGCCGGCTTCGGCCACCAGGAGCCGCTCCAACTGCCGCACGCTGTAACCCAGCTGGGCGGCGAGGCCGGGGACTCCGGCACGGTCGACCACTCCGTCGGCGATGAGGCGCATGGCCCGGCCGACCACATCGGCCCTGATGTCCCATTCCGGCGAGCCGGGGGTGGCGTCCGGTCGGCAGCGCCTGCAGGCCCGGAATCCCCCCAGCTGGGCGGCGGCGGACGAAGGGTAGAAGCGCACGTTCCCGCGCAGGGGCGTCCTCGCCGGGCAGCTCGGCCGGCAGTAGATTCCGGTGGAGGTCACCGCGGTGAAAAACCAGCCGTCAAACCGTGGGTCGCGGGACTGGACGGCCAGGTAGCAGCGGGCGTCGTCTTCGATCACCCGCCCAGCCTGCCGCACAACGCGAGCAGCGTCTGGCGGAATTGCGACACAGCAGTTGGGTCGGCGGCGACACACCCCCGGCCCGCCAAAAGAGCCCTCAGCCGGTGCGTGGATGCCCTTCCCCGTGCTCCAGCCTCGAAGGCGAACTGCGGCCGCCGCAAAGGAAACCTCATGGCAACGCCTCCGGCTTCTACGATGGCCACGATGTCTGAACCGCCCGAGCGCGCCGAAGGCTCGGAACGCCACACAGGTTCGACGGTTCAACCGGACGCCGCACTTCGCAGGTCGCCTGCATCGGAGAAGCCGGATCCGGACTGACCCGATGCGGCGGCGGAGCAGGCCGACCCGTGGTCATCCAGTGCCCTCGGTGATCCGCCGAAACGAGCGGACGGATCGCCGCCGGCACGCAAGTGGGTGCAGCGTTCCGAACGCGACCGGCGGGCAGGGGCTCGGTTGGAGATCGTGGAGAGCGAAGGCGTCATCATGCTGAACGACCGCCGCATCCCCGGGTCGAAGGCGAGCATCAAGCTGATCGCCGTCGCCCCGGCCGGAGTATTCGTGATCGATGCCAGGAGCTACAAGGGCCTGGTGCACACCAAGCGGCTGGGGCCGATGTCGGACCTCGGGCCCGACGAGCTGCACGTGGGTCGAAAGAACTGCACCTCCTCGGTCGAAGAGGTGGCTCGGCAGGTCGAGGCCGTGCGTTCGGCGCTCAGCACCAAACCATGGACCACCGAAGTCCCGGTGCACGCCATGTTGTGCCTCACCAGGGCGGAGTGGGGGTTCGCCTCGGCCCTGCAGATCAGCGATGTCTGGGTAGGCTGGCCCAAGCTCCTTGCCGGTCGGGTGCAGACTCCGGTGGTGATGGATTCACCGACGGTCCAGGAGGTCTCCCTCATGATCGCCGATCACCTGCCCACCACCTGACCTGCGGCACGGCGCCTCGGAGCGTTCACAAAGCCCTCGCACGGCGGATACGGAACCGAAACATGCCACGGATACCGTGGCGAGGCGGGCGATTCGGAGGAATCGTCCCCGAGGACCGTAGATGACGACAAGTGCCAATCAGCTGGAATGCAACCGTTCCCCGAGCCGAGCCCGGGCCACGGGAAGGCTCGGAAAAGGACTCAGCCGTGATCGGTGGCACCGGTGACCGTGGACTTCATGGTCGACGACCGTTCGGTGGACGACTCGGCGAGCATGCACCCCCATGTGATCGTCCTGTTCGGGGCCACGGGCGACCTAGCCCGTCGGAAACTGCTGCCCGGGCTGCTCCGGCTCTCCCATGCCGGGCTGCTGCCCGAATGCCAGATCATCGGTACCTCGCTCGACGATCTCGACGACGTCGGGTTCCACAACTTCGCCCTGAGCGCCTGTGAGGAGTTCGCCCACCGGGACATCGTCCAGACCCATTGGGCCAGGTTCCGGGCCCAGCTCCACTACGTCCCCCAGAACGATGGGCCACTGGCCCTGGCCGATGCCGTCGCACGGTCGGAGGAGCGCCTGAGCCGGCCCGGACGGCGGCTCCACTATCTGAGCATCCCACCCGCCGCAGCGCACGCGGTGGTGCATACCCTCGGAGCGGCCAATCTGGTCGACCGGTCGAGGATCATCATGGAGAAGCCGTTCGGCACCGACCTGGCCACTGCCCGCGTGCTCAACGGGGCCGTCCACGGCATCTTCGCCCCGGAACAGGTCTACCGGATCGACCACTTCCTGGGAAAAGAGGCCGCCCAGAACATCCTGGCCTTCCGGTTCGCCAACGGCCTCTTCGAACCGATCTGGAACCGCGGCCACATCGACCACGTCCAGATCGACGTCCCCGAAACCCTCTCGGTCGACTCACGGGCCCGCTTCTATGAGGACACGGGGGCGTTCCGGGACATGGTGGTCACCCACCTGTTCCAGGTCTTGGCGTTCATGGCCATGGAGCCGCCCACCTCCCTCGAGCCCCGCTCGATCAGCGAGGAGAAGAACAAGGTGTTCCGGTCGATGAAACCGATCGACGTCTCCCAGGTGGTGCGGGGCCAGTACCTGGGGTACCGGGACATCCCCGGTGTCGACCCCGACTCCCAGACCGAGACCTTCATCGCCCTCAAGTGCGAGATCGACAACTGGCGCTGGGCCGGCGTCCCCTTCTACCTGCGCACCGGCAAGAACATGGCCCAGGGGGCCCGCATCATCTCCATCGCCTTTCGTGAGCCTCCGAAGAGCATGTTCCCCGTGGGCTCGGGCATCGGGGCCCACGGGCCGGACCACCTCACCTTCGACCTGGCTGACTCCTCCAAACTGTCCCTCTCCTTCTACGGCAAACGCCCGGGCCCCGGCATGCAACTGGACAAGCTCAGCCTCCAATTCGCCCTACACGAGACCGGTCAGGAGACCGATGTGCTGGAGGCCTACGAACGTCTCATCCACGACGCCATGAGCGGGGACCACACCCTGTTCACCGCGGCCGAGGACATCGAGCGGTTGTGGGAGCTCTCCGCCCCCCTCCTCGAGAACCCTCCCGAAGTGGACTTCTACCACCCGGGGGCGTGGGGCCCCCCGGGGATCCATCCCCTCATCGCCCCCAACACCTGGCGGTTGCCGTTCGAACGGGGCTGGCGCCAGGCCGAGTGACCCCTCCCCGGTGCAGCGGTGACCCGGCCGTCCGAGAGACGGACACCGTAGACTTCCCCGGACGGTCGGGGGTCGGGGTCACGGATGCCGGGGGATGGACGCAGATGAAGCTTCGACGTGCTGGGGTGGCCCTGGGGCCACCGCCATCGGATCCCTGTCCCTGGTGACCGTGGCGCCATCCCTCTCGGCTGTCGCCCAGGCATCGACTCAGCCGGTCGAGATGGCCGCCCCCTACGAGTACCTGGGTTGGGGGAGCCCTCCGTCACCCACCCGGGTGATGGCCACTACCGGTACGAAGGACTTCACGCTGGCCTTCATCCTTTCCCACGGCGCCTGCAACCCCCAATGGGACGGGTCACGCCCCCTGACCGGTGGGGTCGACGCGTCCACCATCAATTCGATCCGGGCCGCCGGAGGCGATGTGGTGGCGTCCTTCGGTGGATGGAGCGGGAAGAAGCTGGGCAACTCCTGCAAGAACAGCACCGTACTGGCCGCCGCCTATCAGAAGGTCATCACTGCCTACTCGTTGAAGGCCATCGACATCGACATCGAGCACGGGGAGATGTCGAATCCGAAGATCCGACAGCGGGTCATCGGCGCCCTGGCCATCGTGCAGGCGGCGAACCCCGGTCTCGAGATCTCCGTCACCTTCGGCGTCAGCCCGCGCGGCCCCGACGCCAACGGCCTCAGTCTGATCAGCGACGCAGTGGCTCTCGGCTTCCAGCCCTCGGCCTGGACGATCATGCCCTTCGACTTCGGGGTCCCGGTCAGTGACATGGGAGCCACCTCGATCACTGCCGCCCAGGGACTCGACGCCGACCTGGTCACCGCCTACCACGAGTCGGCGACAACCGCCTATCTCCACATCGGCATCTCCTCGATGAACGGCCGAACCGACGAGTCGGACGAAACGGTCTCCGCTGCCGACTTCCAGAACATCTTCGGTTTTGCCCAGGCCAACCACCTGGCGCGTCTCACCTTCTGGTCGGTGAACCGCGACCGCCCGTGCACCAGCGGATCACCGGTGTCGGACAGCTGCAGCGGCATCGCCCAACAACCGTTCGCCTTCACCGCACTCGACGCGCAGTACCACGGCTGACACCGGGACCGATGCACGTCTTCACCACCACCCCGGTGGCCGACCTGGCCTCAGCGGGGGAACAGTTCCGCCACATCGAAGCACTCGGCTACGACGGGGCATTCACCTACGAGACCAGGCACGACCCCTTCCTGCCGTTGGCCCTGGCCGCCGACCACACCACCTCCCTTCGCCTGGGCACGGCGGTGGCCATCGGCTTCGCCCGATCACCGATGCTGTTGGCCAACATCGGCTACGACCTCCAGGACGTGTCGCACGGACGATTCATCCTCGGCCTGGGGACGCAGATCCGTCCACATATCCAGCGCCGATTCTCGATGCCCTGGTCACGA
>JADGOF010000093.1 GCA_017883105.1 Acidimicrobiales bacterium | reverse complement strand
CTGGGTGAGGTCGTAGCCGCTGGTCGCCTTCACGTACTTCCCGCCGGCTGTGATCACCTCCCCGGTGCCCAGCACCGCTTCGATGGCCAGGACATGGTGCCGGGTCACCCCGTACTTGATCGCACGCATCCCCCCTGCGTTGGTGGCCACGTTCCCGCCCAGGCTGGCCGACTGCTCACCCGGGAAGACCGGATAGATCAACCGGAGGGGCAGGAGTGCCTCGTCCAATTCTGTCAGGGTCACCCCGGGCTCGACCACGGCCACGTGGTTTTCGGTGTCGATCTCCAAAATCCGGTTCATCCGCTCGAACGACACCACCACCCCTCCGGCCACCGGGGTGCATCCTCCCGACAGGCCGGTTCCCGAGCCCCGCGGGGTGAGCGGCACCCGTTGGGACGCGGCCGCCCGCACGATGGCCGCCACCTCGTCGGTGGATGCCGGTCGCACGACAGCCCGGGGCCGGACGGGGATCACCGTCAACGCCTCGTCATGGGTGTCGTCCACACCGACGTGTTCCCCGATGTCGACGTGGGCGGCACCGACGATATCGACGAGCAGGTCCTCGATGGCCGCCACGGAGCCGTCCCCGGCGGGATCTGCCACCACGTCTGCCGATGTCGCTTGGGTCATCACTCACCCTCCTTGTCGACCTGACGTGGCCACGCTATCCCTCCGACCGGCGTCTCTTCCGGAGCCCTTCTGCGGCGGCCACAGAGCAAGGCGACTCGACCCGAGACTGGGCAACCGGGCGTGGAACGCCATGGCGGGTGCCTGGTGCGTGGCCACCGCCACCGCCTTCAGCCCCGAGTAGGAGATCCGCCGAATGGCGATAGCCTGATGCCGTGCCGGAGATGAGCCGCCTGGCATTCACGATGCACAACGCCGTGACGCTGTGGGAGTTCACCCCGTTCGCAGTGGTCGTGCTGGTGTCGGTGCTTGCGGCCGGCGCCTGGTACCTCCAGTCCCAGTGGGCACTTTCGGCGCGTGGTTGTCGGTGGAGCCCCAAACGGACCGCCTCGTTCCTCGCCGGTCTGGTGGCCATTGACGTCGCCCTCCAGTCGCCGGTAGCTGCATTCACCATGGAGTACTTCCAGGCGCACGTCGTCCAACACTTGCTGTTGATGGTGATCGCCCCACCGCTGTTGGCCATGGGGGCACCGATGACACTTGCCCTCCAGACATCGGGCCGGACCGGCAAGATCCGACTGTTGAAGATCCTCAACTCCCGGTCGTTCAGGGCGCTGACCCATCCGTTGCCGGTGGCGCTCATCTACTACTTCTCGATGTTCGCCTTCTTCTTGACGTTCGCCCTCAACTTCTCCATGACGCACATGTGGGTGATGGATCTTGTCAACGTGGCCTTCCTGGTCGCCTCGGCGCACTTCTGGTGGCCCATCGTCGGCCTCGATCCGATCCCCCATTGGAAGATGAGTCACGGGGTGCGGCTCACCAGCCTGTTGATCGGCGTTCCCGTGGAGTCGTTCCTTGCCCTCGCCCTGTTGAGCACCACCCGCGCTGTGGCCTCGATGTACTCGGTCGGCAGCACCCATTCGGGTGCCGGCATCCTGTGGATCGGCGCGGAACTCTTCACCTTCATGGCGCTGATTCCGGTGTTCTTGCAGTGGGTGCGTTTCGAAGAGCGCAAGGGGGCCCGTTACGACGCCCAGCTCGACGCCGAACTGGTGGCCGCTCAGGCCCAACCGTCTGCGGCCGTCGAGTAGATCACCCGGTGACCCCGTCAAGGGAGCCGGGCGCCGCAGGTTCCCTACGACCCCTGGGGTGGGGCGAACGTGTAGGTGAACGGTGTGACGCCAGGGGTGGTGAAGAAGACCGTCTTCCCCTTGATGGCAACGCCGACGACGACGGCTGAGGCCCCCACCTGCACCGTCATGGTGCCGGTAGCCGGGTAAGTCAGGAGTTTGCCGGCCGGTTGGACCCCGCTCACCAGCGGTGTAGCCGAACTCGAACTGGTCACCTGTACCCAGCACGGACCGGTGGTGGCGATGTCCACCTTGAAGTGCTTGGTGTTGACCGCGTACGCGGTGCTCTGCCCGCCGGTGGAAACCTGCTGGACGGCGACCTTCTGGGTGTTGTATGCCGGCGGCGTGACCGCGGATGGCGGAGTGACCGCCGTCCCGTTGGGTTGCGCGACGCGCAGGATGTGGGCGCGGACCAGCCACTCCGGACGCTGCTGGAAGATCCCGAACCCGACCACGACGATCAGGAGGAGCACCGCGGCCAGCCAGGTGGTCACCTTCAGCCAGGTGGGGGCACGCAGACGTCGCCGGGACCGGTGCACCGCCCGCTTGCTGTGCCTGATCTCCTGGCGGGGGACGACCGGAAAGGTGCCGGTGGGCGGTCCGGTGGCCACGCCGTAGCCGTACGCACCCGAGCCGCCGGGGGCTCCGGTCGTTCCACCCCCGATCCTGGGCACGGGCCCGGTCTGGGTGAACGCCCGCAGGTGGTCCGGTCCGGTGGACACGGCGGCCACCACGCTCGTTACCGCCGACTGGTCCTGGGTGGCCTTGGCCGACTTGGTCGCTGTGGGCGGGGTCGAGATCGACCAGGCGTCGATCATCCGGAGGGCCAGCGCATCGCCGTCGAGGCCGAGGAAGGTGGCGTAGCGGCGAAGGGTGGAAACGGCCAGGGCCTGATCGGGCAGGCTGGCCAGGTCGCCGTTCTCCAGTGCCTCGATCTGGGTGATGGGCCGGCTCAGACGGTCGTGGACCGACAGCAGGTCAAGACCGCGCTCTTCCCGCGTATCCCGGAGCAGCCTTCCGATCTCCTCGACGGAGGAGATCGCCTGCGCCTGTTCGTCGTCGCGCCGGCGTGTGGTTCCGCCGCGTGGCCGGATCACCTGCTGTCTCCTGACTGGTCTCTTGCGACAAGAGTACCTGTTGAGTCGCATAATTTGGCACAACGCGGCCTTGGATCGGTTGCTTTGTCCCGCCGCCGGTATCCCCGGCCGTATTCTCGGCGGCGTCGCCACTGTGGAATGTTGCGAGCACAACTAGTGTTAGAACGGCAAAGGCCGGTCGCGCGGCAGGCACCTGCGAGGCGACGACCTGATCGAAATCGGAGGATGGACATGCCGGCAGTGACGGTTGACAATGTTCTTGCCCTACCCAAGATTGCGCCCGTCGATCACGCGGTCACCTCGGCTCGGCCGGTGATCTCGGTCACCACCGCGCCGTCCGGTCTGGAAGGCGAGGGGTTCCCGGTCCGTCGGGCCTTTGCCGGCGTGGACCGGCGCCATCTGGATCCGTTCATCCACATGGACCAGATGGGCGAGGTGGAGTACGCACCCGGTGAGCCCAAGGGGACGTCGTGGCATCCCCACCGCGGCTTCGAGACGGTGACCTACATGATTGACGGGACCTTCCGGCACCAGGACTCCATCGGCGGGGGCGGCCTGATCACCAACGGCGACACCCAGTGGATGACCGCGGGCGGGGGGATCCTCCACATCGAGGCGCCGCCCGAAGAACTGGTGGTCAGCGGTGGTCTGTTCCACGGTATCCAGCTGTGGGTGAACCTGCCCCGCGCCGACAAGATGATCGCCCCGCGGTATCAGGACATCGGATCGGCCCAGGTAGTCCTGCTGTCCTCGGCCGACGGGGGGGCACTCCTGCGGGTCATCGCCGGGGACGTCGGTGATCACGCCGGGCCCGGCTCGACCCATTCGCCGATGGCCATGGTGCACGCCACGCTCAGCCCAGGGGCGGAGGTGGCCATCCCGTGGCAGCCGGAGTTCAACGCCTTGGCCTACGTGCTCGGCGGCAACGGCACCGTAGGCAAGGAGCGGCGCCCGGTCAGCACGGGCCAGTTGGTGGTGCTGGGCGAGGGTGACTCGATCACCGTGGGGGCCGACGCCATGCAGGAGTCGCGGACTCCCGATCTGGATCTCCTGGTGCTCGGTGGACGTCCCATCCGTGAGCCGGTCTATGCCTACGGGCCGTTCGTGATGAACACCCGTGAGGAGGTGGCTCAGGCGTTCGAGGACTACCAGGCCGGCCGCCTGGGGAGCGTCCCGGCCGAGCACATCTCCTCCTGACTCCGACCGGCCTCCGACCGGCCTCCGACCGCGACTACTCGACACCCCGCCGACCCGGCCGGTCGACGGGGTGTCGTCATGTATGGGGCGGCACAGCTAGGCGGCAATGACCTCGCCGGAGACGCCGTCGTGGTCGGCCAGGTCGGCCTTGGTGGCGTTGACCAGGAAGAAGGCCGACAGGGCGCCGACGAGCAGGAACCCGGCGCCGACCATGAACCCCACCGAGTAGCCGTGGACCTGGGCGGCCTGCACGGTGGCCGGAGTGTGGGAACGGGTGGCCAGATAGGTGACGGTGGCCGATGCGGCCAGGGTGTTCAACAGCGCAGTGCCGAGGGATCCGCCGATCTGCTGGGAGGTGTTGAGGGTGGCGCTGGCCACACCTGCGTCATGGGGGTCGACCCGGAACAGGGCCGTGCTGCTCATGGGGACGAAGGCGGTGCCCATGCCCAGACTGATCAGGATTTCGGCCGGCAGCACGTGGGCCAGATAACTGGTGTCCGGCGTGATGCGGCTGAGCCAGGCCAACCCGATCGCCGCCGCGGCGAAGCCACCCACCATCATGAAGCGCGGCCCGAGCTTGGGCAGGAGCTTGCTGGCCATACCAGCGGCCAAGATGATACCCACCGAGAAGGGGAGGAAGGCGAAGCCCGCCTTCAGAGCCGAGTACCCGAGGGTCCCCTGGAAGTAGTACGTCAGGAAGAGGAACATCCCGAGGAGGCCCGATCCGACCATCAGTGCGCTCAAGTACGACCCGCCCCGATTGCGGTTGAGGATGATCCGCATGGGGAGGAGCGGGTTCTCCGACTTGACCTCGATGATCACGAAGGCGACCAGCAGGACGGCGGCGATGGCCAGGAAGGTGAGTGTCTTGGACGTCGTCCACCCGTCCTGTGCGGCCAACGTGAAGCCGTAGACCAGGGAGACCAGACCGCCGGTGACGGTGGCCGTGCCCGGGATGTCGTAGCTGGTGTTGCCGGTGGCCCGGCTCTCGTGGACCAACGGAACGGCGGCCACGGCGGTGACGATAGCGATGGGCACGTTGACGAAGAGGCACCAGCGCCACGACGCGTACTGGGTCAAGAGCCCCCCCAAGATGAGGCCGATAGCGGCCCCTCCACCGGCGATGGCGCCGTACACGCCGAAGGCGGTGGACCGCTCCCTGATCTCGGTGAAGGTGACGGAGATCAGTGAGAGCGCGGCCGGGGCCAACAGGGCGGCGAACGCACCCTGCAAGGCACGGGCCCCGAAGAGCATAGGGGCGTTGACGGCCAGGCCACCGAGGGCGGAGGCACTGGCGAAGCCGAGCAGGCCGATGATGAAGATCCGCTTACGCCCGGTGTAGTCGGCGATCCGCCCGCCCAGAAGGAGGAGGCTGCCGAACGACAGGGTGTAGGCGGTGACCATCCATTGGCGGTCGGCGCTGGTGATGTGCAAGGCCCGTTGAGCCGAGGGGAGGGCGATGTTGACGATCGACGAGTCCAGGATGACCATCAGCTGGGCCACGGCGATCACCGCGAGGGCCAGCCAGCGCTTGGGGTCGGGTCCAACGGGCTGATCGGGCGGAAGAGCGAACGGAGTGACTTCGGTGACGGATGTCATGGGTGCTCCTCGTGGTGGGGGGTCAGGGGTGGAGGACTAGCGGTGCAGCAACGGCAGGACGATGTCGTCGACCACATGGGTGGCGAACTCGTCGTCCACCGGCTGACCATGGATGATCAACCGGTTGATGAGTAGCGCGGGCATCACCTCGTGCACGAGGTCCGCGGTACTGCCCTCAGGCAGCTCCCCCCGACGGACCGCTCGCTCGATGATCCCGTTGAAGTCCCCCCTGTTGTCGAGCACCTGGGTGCGCACCAGCTCGGCCAACTCCGGATCGGTGCGCATGGCCGACATGACACCAGCCACCATGGCGACGTCGTCGTCCGTGAACGAGGTGCACACCTGGTGCATGGCACCCACCAGGTCACCCCGGAAGGTCCCGGTATCGGCAAATGCCTCGGACCGGTCGCACTTCATCCGACGGATGGCGTCGACCACCACCTGGGCCTTGCCCGACCAGTGCCGGTAGATGGTGGCCTTGCCGGCCTTGGCCCGCTCGGCCAGCGCATCCATGCTGAGCCGGTCGTAGCCGACCTCGATCAGCAGCTCGAGGGCGGCGTCGAGAATGGCCTGTTCACGGGCTTCGGCCCGCGCCCCGGTGGGGCGGGGGGCTCGCAGTGCGGTCTCTTCGGTGACGACGGCCATGACTGCCCTTGTCTCATCTAAACGGAACGGTTCCGTTCGGAAATCTTAGGACAGGTTTGAACGAAACGCAACGGTTCCGTTTCGCTATCCGGTTCGCAGCAGGTCGGCCATGGCCCAGGTGCTTCCGGATCACAGGGTTGACCTGGAGCTCCGTCCGGTCAGGCCCCAGCACCGTCCTGCGCCGTGCAGGCCCTCGGATCCCACGGCTGCAACGGGGTGACCGCGGCGGTCGGGGCCTGGAATGCACCGCTCGATGCCAATGAGGACTCGGAGGGCGACGTTGTCGTGGTGGTCGTGGAGGTGGCCGGTGCAGTGGAAGCCGTGGTGCCGGAGGCAGGGGCGGCCGCCGGCGGAGGATCCACCGTGAACTGGGAGCCGGTGACCACCGTCACCTCCGCTCCATCGGTGGTCGGGCCGAGAGCCGTGACCACCGCACCGGACAGGGAGCGGGCGACGGCCTGGGCCGCCGCATGGGCCGCTGCTGTCTTCTGTGCGTAGTACACCACCGTTTCCGACTCGGAACCGACCGGCGGCGAGTCCCCCAGACCCGCGATATGGAATCCGAGGGCACCGAGGGAGGTGGCCGTCGTGGTTGCCTGGTTGTAGACCCCTGTGCCGTTGAGGACCGAGACGGAGACCTTGGCCGGGGCGGGGAGCTTCTGCCCGGTCATGGTGTCGATCGAGGCATCGACCCCGAGGAAGCGGTCGATGACCTGTTGGTCCTGCGCCGTGGACGGGAACTCGATGTTCCCGTACGCCGCTCCCTTGTAGATGTAGGACCCGAACTGGTCCACCTGCACCGGAAGTGTCAGCTGTGGGGCCTTGTTGACATTGACCGAGTGGAAATTGAGGACCAGGTCAACCATGTCGGATGTGGAGAACTTCTTGTCGACCTCCAGTTGCGGGGCGACGCCGCTGACCAACTGCTCGTCGGTGATCGGGTTGGACAGCCCGTTCTTTGCCACCGCGGTGGCCAGCACCCGGAGGAATTCGTGGTCGCGGCGGATGCGGGCCAGATCACTGAGGTTCTCCGATGGCCAGTAGGCGGGATCGGTGGTGGTGACACCTGTCCCCTGGTACTGCAGATGCCTGGCCCGCACCACCTGCAGGGCCTGGTAGCCGTCGAGGGGGACACATCCCGGCGCGAGTACCTTGAGTCCCGAAAAGGCGTCGTAGACGGGCATGGGAAAGTACATCTTGATCTGGCCCAGCGCATTGACCACATTGGCGAAGGTGTCGAAATTGAGCACTACGTAGTGCTGGATGGGGATGCCGAGATTCTCGTTGATGGTGGCCACCAACTGGCTGGGACCCTGATACAGGGCGGCGTCGATCTTGTTGGCCCCGGTGGTGCGGGCATTGGGGACGAAGAGGTCTCGGGGGACGGAGAGCAGGGACACCGAGTGCTTGTTCGGATCGGCATGGAGGATCATCACCACGTCGCTGTTCACGCCGTT
>JADGOF010000092.1 GCA_017883105.1 Acidimicrobiales bacterium | reverse complement strand
AAGGTCGAGTCGGCTTTGAGCAACGCCGATCATGGACGCCCTCGTCGCGTCATACGCGGATCTCGTTACCGCAGGTACACCTTGGAATCAGCCATCTAGGTGAATGGGCGATTCTCGCCTGCTTCCCTCAATTGACGAATCCACCGGCTCCGGATCGACACCGGCAACGCACTTTCCCCAAGATCCTGGGATTCTGACACTGATCGCATGGAGACACCTGCCCGGAGACGGCGACAGGACCACACTGGACAACTACAACTGGCCACTCGAGCGGGAGTTGCACTGCGGTGAGCCGGTGTCGGCGGTGAGCGATACTGCACAGATGGCAGACCGAAATGTGTTGGGTGGAAATCTCGAGCCCTGCGGGGCCGATCCGGTGACCGGCTTCTACCGCGATGGCTGCTGCACCACTGGTCCGGAGGACCGGGGAAGCCACACCATCTGTGCGGTGGTCACCGCCGAGTTCCTCGAACACCAGCGGAAGATCGGAAACGATCTCACCACGCCGATGCCCCAGCATCGCTTCCCCGGATTGGTCCCGGGCGACCGCTGGTGTGTCACCGCCGTCAACTGGCTACGGGCCCACCACGACGGGGCCGCGGCATTTGTGGTGTTGGCATCCACCCACGAACGGGTGCTGGAGATCGTCCCCCTGGCCACCCTCGGAGAGCATGCGGTCGACGTGCCCACTGGCCCCGGTGACCTGGGTAGCTGAGCCTCAGCCGGAACGCTTGCGCAGCACCTTCCTGAGCACGGCGTCATAGGCCTCGAGACCGTCGCGGTACAGCCTGGCCTCAGGCCCTGCGGCGATGCCCACCCGCTCGGGGATCACGCCCCAAATCGGCACCTTCGACTCGGTCCACCAGGCGATGGCCTCGTGCAGATCGTTCGTGCCCAGGCGTGCCGCGCACACCACCACTCCGCAGGGCGTATCGGAGCCGATCATCTCCAGGGTGGCCACCACCCGCGAATACTCCACCCCACCGGCCCGGGTCGGGATGATCACCGCATCGGCCCGGTCGAGTGCCGCTCGGACGATCCGTTCGTCGCCGGGAGGGGTGTCGACAACGGCCAGTCCGTCGTGGTTGGTCATGGCCCGGGCCACTGTCCGTTCGGACGGAGCTTCCAGCAGGTCCACGCCGTCGATGGGGCTCGCCTCGAACCACTCAGCCGAGGACGCCTGGCGATCGGCATCGATCAGGGTGACCGGATCCCATCCCCGTTCGACGGCGGCTGCAGCCAGATAGACGGTGGTCGTCGTCTTGCCCACGCCACCCTTCACATTGCTGACCACGATGTTCATCGTGACCACCCGGGGGTCGGACCGCGGTTCCGACCGGGACACCTGCGCATTGTGATCACCTCTCGGACGATACTCCACCCGCCCCTACGAGCCATGAGGTTCCGGGATGCGAATTCGGCGTCGATTGACACCCCGACTGCGGGCGATGAGCATCACGACCCGTGACCAACCCTTTCTTCACCACAACTGCGGTGACGCCCGTCAGACCGGGGCGGTACGAAGCGACAATCGATGAGACGTGGAATCTGCGACCGCTGCCCCAGGGCGGGATCGTCAGCGCCCTAGCCCTCCGGGCCATGACGGACCACCTGGACGACTCCGGCCAGACGATCCGCTCGTTGCACACCGCCTTTGTGGGCCAGGTGGCCCACGGGCCGGTGTCCATAGACGTCGAACTGCTCCGACGGGGGCGATCGATGTCCCATCTGCGGGCCGAGGTAGCCAATCCCGGATCCCCCCGGGGACACCTGACCACCGGCATCTTCGGGAGAACCCGCTCAGGGTTCAACTTCACCGATCTGCGGCCGCCCGTCGGTGTGCCCACTCCCGACGACTGCAGGTCGTTCCGCGATCCCCTGCCCGACGGGACTCTCCAATTCGAGCCGATGCCCTTTTGGACCGAACAGGTCGAGGGTCGGACGGCGCTGGGTCATGCACCGTGGGAAGAGTACGTCCCCGACCGGGCGGAACGAGCCATGTACCGGTTCGACCACCGCCCTTCTTCGCCAATGGAACCATCGACCCCTTGGCGCTAGTGGTGCTGGCCGACACCATGCCAGGGGCAGTAGGCGAGAAGATCGGCCCTCAGGACCGCATGTGGTTCGCGCCCAGTGTCGATCTCACCGTGCACCTTCTCGATGTGTGCCGTTCCCCTTGGCCGCTGGCCCACAACCGCGCCCGCCATGCCGGTGACGGCTACGCGTCGGCGGACATGGCCCTCTGGGATTGCGGGGAGGACGGAGCCGGCATGCCGCGCCTGGTCGCCTACGCCACCCAACTGTTCCTCTTCTCCTTCCTGGCCTGATCGACCAGGCCAGGAAGGTTTGTTGCCCGTTGTACTGCTTGACGGTATATCGGGATACGGAGTAGTTTCCGTGGATGCCCTCCGGCAACAAACCATGAGTTCTGACCGTCGCACCCACGACCCGTCACCCGGACAGCGGCATACTCTCGGCGCCTTCGGTCGCTACGCAGGTCCGGCAACCCTCATTCTCTCCAGCCTGGCCGGGGGGGCCAAGCACGGCTACGCCCTGACTAAGGACATCGACGCCTTCGCCGGAATCCGACTCGCACCGGGCACGCTCTACGAGGCACTGAGCCGCCTCGAGCACCAGGGGCTCATCGAAGCCTTGGAGAGTGACGATCGTCGCCGTCCGTATCAACTCACCGCTTCCGGTGCAGCGGCCCTCCGAACCCACCTCGACGCCCAGCGTCATGTGGCCGAGGTGGGGCTGCGCCGGTTGACCGGCAACTGGGGGACTGCGTGATTGACAGAGGGGAGAAGGCAGCTGGGCCGGGCCAACCAGCACGGGGACGACGTCAGTCGCATCACCGGTCAGCGTGACTCTGTCGATGCATCGCCGCACCCGCTGAGCGTTGCTCTCAGTGACGTGTCCGACCGCTTCCATCTCCGACGGGCTCGCATCCAGAGCGGTGAACGGGCGTGAGAAGATCACTGCGGTCAATGTCGCTCACTGGCGGACCAGACCGGCCGTCCGATGAAAGGTTGGCAATGGGCACCCTCGTCACCTACCAGCAAGATGACTCGCTTGCATTCGTTTCCATGGACGACGGCAAGGTCAACGCGCTGTCCTTGGCGATGCTCTCGGAGCTCAACGGTGCGCTTGACCGTGCCGAGGAAGGTTCTTCGGTCGTCGTGATGACCGGCCGGCCGGGCGTCTTCTCCGCCGGGTTCGATCTGAACGTGCTGACCACCGGCCATCCAGACGCGCCCGACATGCTCAAGGCCGGCTTCTCGTTGGCCGAGCGGATGCTCTCGTTTCCGACCCCCATCGTGATCGCGTGCACGGGACACGCCCTCGCCATGGGCGCGTTCCTGTTGTTGTCGGGAGACTTCCGCATCGGCGTCGCCGGCCGGCACCGAATCGGTGCCAACGAAGTGGCGATCGGACTGACCATGCCGGAGACGGCGATTGAGATCTGCCGGCAGCGTCTCGCTCCGCCCTTTTTCAGTCGGGCGGTGAACAATGCCGAGATCTTCCCTCCTGACGAAGCCATGGCCGCCGGATTCTTCGATTCTGTGGTGGACGCCTCCGACCTGGAGGGAGTGGCCCGGAGCACGGCAACCGGGCTCGCGTCGTTGAACATGGCAGCGCACGCGGCGACCAAGTTGCGGTCGCGATTGCCGGCCCTGGCGGCCATCAGGGCCGCCATCGACATCGACGATGCCGCCGTCCGTTCCCTACTCGGTGGCGCCTGACCCCCAGGTCCACCGGCCCCGTTCAGCGGTCGAGCATCCCCATCAACCGGTGGTCGTTGTCACAGGCATCCGCGGCGTGACGCCACTTGTTGGCCACCTGGGCCACGATCAGCATCAGCGACACCCTGGTCACGATGAGGTCGGGCGACGGGCTGACCGATTGCTCACTGGGAGAGGCCGCCAATGCCCTTGCCCACCAGCATGATGCCGATGACGAGCAGCAGGACCCCCATCACCGTGGCGCTGTTCTGACCCAGCCAGGCCTTCATCGATCCGAGCAGGTCGTGGGCCTTGCCCCCGGCCGCCCGGTAGACGATCACCGGCGCGACCACTGTGGAGACGGCAATTAGCACGAAGACCACCAGCACTATCGCCTCATCGCCCACCGCCAGGTGGTACTGGGAGAGCGCAACCATGGCCCCGGCGATCAACAGGAGGTTCTTCGGGTTCGCCGCGGAAAGCAGCACCCCGAGCCCGGCCGCCTTGGGGGGCGTGAAGGAATCGATACCGGCCAACCATCCCGGCAGCTCGGCGGCCTCGCCTTCCTTCGGGCGCTTGCGGAAGTTCCGTCGGGCGAGCATCACGAGGAGGAGGCCGGCAACCAGCTTGATGACCGACGACGACGTCGAGGGGGAGCCGTTCGAACCGGGGCTGAGACTGCCGGAGATGGCCACCAGGGCGACGCTGGCCCCAGTGACCCCGACGATCCAACCGATCAGGAACGAGGCGCTGTTGGCCCCGGCCCGGGAGGACAG
Source organism: Acidimicrobiales bacterium (assembly GCA_017883105.1). Taxonomy (GTDB): domain Bacteria; phylum Actinomycetota; class Acidimicrobiia; order Acidimicrobiales; family RAAP-2; genus Bog-756. The sequence continues at coordinate 3,258 of JADGOF010000092.1, read as the reverse complement.
CAACATCACGATGATGGCGATGATGGGGATGGGGCTGATTGCCACGCCGAGTGCGAACGGGAGCAGATCCCCGATGGCCTGACCCATGCCGACACGTCCCGTTCTCGATGCGGCGCCGTCGAAGAGGGCGGCCGCCAACTCCCTTGCCCCGCCCATGATGACACCGTGCGGCCGGCCGCACGGTGTTGGTCGGCGAATCTCAGGATTCATAGGCGCGGTTCGAGACAGGGACCCGTCACCGGCAGTCGCATTCGCGACCGGCTCTGCCGTCGAGAAGCTCGCGGGCGATGGCGGTGTGGTCGTCGTGCCGTGCCGACTCCGGCTGTACCCGTTCGTCGGCCGCCCTCCTGCCGGCACCACGACCACGAGGCTGCCCCGAGCCCGCTGGGCCGTCAAACCCCGGGCCGGCCCTCGTCAGGCCCCGATGTTCGACGAGAGACACCCATCTGGTGGAATAGAGGGGTGACGACAAGGTCCGCCTCGACCAGGGTCGGGGCCCAGGTGCTGCCGCCCGGTCCGGCCTGGCCCGGACACGGGCCGCTCCAACCCTCCTTCGAGGGGTTGGCCGCGCTGTCTGCGCTCGCCAGGCTCCCCCCGGACTCGATTCTCCGGTCGTTCCATCCCGCCGTGGCCAGTTGGTTTCACCGGCGCTTCCCGGACGGGCCGACCGAGCCACAACGTGCCGCGTGGCCACACATCGCCATCGGCGAGGACGTACTGGTCGCCTCGCCGACCGGAACCGGCAAGACCCTCACCGGGTTTCTGGTGGCCATCGACGCGGCCTACGGCGCCCATGCAAGTGAATCGATCCGGTCGGATGCTTCCGCCGGGCGGCCCGGCGTGGTCTACGTCTCCCCCCTTCGGGCGCTGGCCGCCGATGTCCACGAGAACCTGCAACTTCCCCTCGCCGGCATCGAGGAGGAAGCGGCCCGACTGGGTCTTGCCGCACCGTCACTATCGGTCGCGGTGCGGACAGGCGATACCCCGGCCGCCGAACGGGCGGCCATGCGACGTTCGCCTCCCGATCTTCTGGTCACCACGCCCGAATCCCTCTATCTCCTCCTCACTGCACCGTCGTCGAGGGCGATGTTGCGGGGGGTCCATACCGTCATCGTCGACGAGGTGCACACACTGGCCCGCGATAAGCGGGGTGCGCATCTCGCCCTCTCACTCGAGCGCCTCGACCACCTGGTCACCCACCACGGCGGCCAGCTCCAGCGCATCGGCCTGTCGGCCACCCAACGCCCACTCGAGGTGGTCGCGCGCCTCCTGTCGGGATCGGACCCTTCCCGCGCCCCGACGGCCATCGTGGACTGCGGCCACAAGCGGGAGATCGATGTGTCCATCGAGCTCCCTGAAAGCGAGCTCGAATCGGTTGCCAGTGGCTCCCAGCTCTCCGATGTGCTCGACCGCATCGCCGACCATGTGCTCGAGCACCGCACCACACTCGTCTTCGTCAACACACGGAAGATGGCCGAACGGGTGGCCCATCAACTGGCCACGCGCCTCGGGTCGGTGGCCGATGACAGCGACGGCGACATCCCCGGGGAAAGTGCCGCCACGGTGCCCACCGGGCCAGCCGACGATCCCATCGACGCCGCGCTGCAGGTGGCGGCCCACCACGGGAGCCTGTCCGCCGCCCGCCGGCACCTGGTGGAGCAGCGTCTGCGGGCAGGTGACCTGCGGGCGCTGGTGGCCACCGCCTCGCTCGAGTTGGGTATCGACGTGGGGCCGGTGGAGTTGGTGTGCCAGATCGGATCGCCCCGGGCCATCGGGACCTTTCTCCAACGAGTTGGCCGGGCCAACCATCAGATCGAAGGGACGCCGGCTGGGCGCCTCTACCCCCTTACCCGGGACGAGCTGGTCGAGTGCACAGCGCTGTTGGCCGGGGTCCGAGCCGGCCATCTCGACGCGTTGCATCCTCCAGTGGCTCCCCTTGACGTTCTGGCCCAGCAACTGGTGGCCGAGGTGGCAGCGGCCGAGGAGTGGGAGGTCGAACCCCTCTACGACCTGGTGCGGAAGGCTGCCCCCTTTGCCGAGCTCCCGAGGGAGACCTTCGACGAGGTGGTGGACCTCGTCTCGTGGGGGATCCAGACAGGACGGGGGCGCCGGGGTGCCCACCTTCATCACGATGCGGTCAACGGTCGTCTGCGGGCCCGACGGGGCGCTCGGTTGGCCGCACTGACCAGCGGCGGGGCCATCCCCGACACGGGTGACTACCGCGTGGTGCTCGATCCCGACGGCATCACGGTTGGGTCGGTGCACGAGGACTTCGCCGTCGAGGCCACGGCCGGCGACATCTTCCTGCTGGGCACCCACTCGTGGCGGGTAAAGAAGGTGGAGACCGGCACGGTCCGGGTGGTTGACGCCGGCGACCTACCCCCCACCATTCCCTTCTGGCTGGGTGAGGCGCCCGCTCGCACTGCGGAGCTCTCCGAAGAAGTGGGGTCGCTGAGGGCCGCACTCGAGCCGCTGCTGGCCGGCGGCAAGGGAGAGGAAGCCAGGCGGATCGTGCGCTCGAACGCCGGAGTCTCCGAAGAGGTGGCCGAGCAGGTGGTGGCCTACCTCGGTGCCGGCCTGGCCGCGCTCGGGGCGCTCCCCACCCGGGACCGCCTCGTCATCGAACGGGTCTTTGACGAGAGCGAAGGCACTCAGCTCATCATCCATGCCCCCTATGGGGGCCGCATCAACCGGGCCCTCGGGCTGGCCCTCCGCAAACGCTTCTGCGTGTCGTTCGACTTCGAGCTCCAAGCGGCGGCCGACGACGACACCGTCGTCCTGTCGCTCGGACCCCAGCACAGCTTCCCACTGCCCCAGGTGCCCGCCATGCTTCAGAGTCGGACTGTCACCGATGTGCTCATCCAGGCGGTGCTCCCCCACCCCATGCTGGCGGCCCGGTGGCGTTGGAATCTCAATCGGGCGCTGGTGGTCCCCCGTTCGCGGAGCGGGCAGCGGCGACCAATCCACCTGCAGCGGATGGAAGCCGACGACCTGCTGGCCGCCACCTGGCCAGCGCTAGCCGCCTGTCAGGAGAACGCCCCACCCGGGCCGGTGCCCGTACCCGACCATGTGCTGGTGCGTCAGACAGTGGCAGACTGCCTCACCGAGCCTTTGGACGCCGCCGGTCTGGTGACACTTCTCGAGGACATGGAGTCCGGTCGTGTGGCCGTGCATTTCGTCGAATCGGCGGAGCCGTCCCCGCTCTCCCATGGCATCCTCACCGGACGACCGTTCACCTTCCTCGACGGAGCTCCTCTC
>JADGOF010000091.1 GCA_017883105.1 Acidimicrobiales bacterium | reverse complement strand
CAGCACCTTCTTCGCACGGGGGGTGAAGGGCGGGGAACCGGTCGGTGCCGTGCCGGCCAGTCCGATCGTCTCCTCCACCTTCTCCCGGACAGCCTCCAGTGACACGCCCAGTGACTCCAGCGCTTTTGCCGCGACTCCCTCACCCTCGTGGATCAAACCCAAGAGGATATGCTCGGTCCCGATGAAACTGTGGTTGAGCAGACGCGCCTCCTCCTGGGCAAGCACCAGGACTCGACGAGCTCGGTCTGTAAATCGTTCGAACACTCCACCGCCTCCATCCGCGGTCAGTAACTGAAAGCGAAGTCTACAGGTGCCAGTGTGACCCGCACCCGCGTCGTCCCCAATTCCAGATCGGTTTTCTCTATCATCGGCATCCTGGCCTATCGTCTGTAGGAAGTGAACGTCGTAGAGCTCCTGGGGCTTCCAGCACTCGAAGATCAGCTGCAGCGCCTCGAGCCCCTGCTCGTGGAGTCGGTGCTGACCGGTGACGCATTCCTCGACGAGGTCACCACCCACCTGTTGGCCGCCGGCGGCAAGCGGCTCCGTCCGGTGCTCGCCCTGGCCACGGCCACATCCGCCAGCGGGACGGCCAAGCGTGAGGATCTGCTGGGAGCGGTGGCCGTGGAGCTCGTGCACCTCGCATCCCTCTACCACGACGACGTGATGGACGAGGCGACCATGCGCCGCAACGTGGAGAGCGTCAACTCGCGATTCGGCAACCTGGTGGCCATTGTGGCCGGTGACTTCCTCCTGGCCCGCTCGGCGGAGATCGCCGCCGGCCTAGGAACCGAGATCGCCCAGCTCCTGGCGGCCACCCTCGGTGAACTGTGCCAGGGCCAGGTGGCCGAGGTCCGGTCGGCATTCCAGGTCGACAGAACCCGGGACGACTACTGGAACTCCATTTCCGGAAAGACGGCATCACTAATGGCCACCTCGTGCCGGATCGGGGCGCTCACCGGTGGCCTCTCCCGAAGCCAGGTCGACGCAGTCACCACGTTCGGCCGCTCCTTCGGCATGATCTTCCAGGTCCGCGACGACATCCTCGACGTCATCGGGACCGAAGCGGAGCTGGGGAAGCCGGCCGGACAGGATCTGGCCGAGGGCATCTACACCCTGCCGGTCATCCTGGCTCTGGCCGATCCGGTGTTCGGCCCGGAGCTCACCCCGCTGCTGGGCCGGCCGCTCGACCAGCCCGAACGGGACAAGGCACGGTCAATCGTCGCTGATTCAGGCGCCATCGCCGATGCCGTGGTGGTGGCCCGCAGCTACGCCGAGCAGGCCGCCGCCGCCGCAACCTCAGGACCTTCGGCGCAGTTGGCCTCCGGCCTGGCCTCCCTGGCCCACGCGTTGGTGGACGACCTGCCCTCGAAGTAGCCGACCCGTCGGGGATGGCCGACTAGGTGGTGGTGGAAGTCGTCGACGCCGGCAGTGCCATGTGGCACTTGGCCTGGGCCAGCTTGGCGACCTTGGCCTGCCGGGCCATCAACCGTGCACCCAACACGTGGCTCTGGATCTTCTTTTGATGATTGATGACCTTCTGCCAGTAGGCAGCTCGTTTGGTGTGGTGGGCCTGCTGGGCCTTCGCTTCCAACGCCGCCAATTTGGCATTCTTCTTCGCGTACCGGGCCTCGAGCCGCAGCACGTAACCCAGCCGGCGGCCGGCGGTCGAGCAGTTGAAGTGCTTTTCGACCTGGGAGAGGCCCTTGGATATCTGGGCCGGTGTCTGGGTGGTAGCAGCGGCTCCGGATACGCCCACCGTTCCGAACGTCAGGGCTCCGACCGCCACGGTCGACATCAGCGCCTTCTTGGCGAGAGAGATCATGGTCGGCATTGCCGCGTCACCCCTTGCGTTCGTGCCGAGCGTCCCGGCCTTCGGTGGAGCATCGGCGTCCACGCTTCCAAACTTAGCGGCCAATTGTGACGAAATCGCATCGGGTCCACCGGAAGTCATGAGGTGGATACGACAAATGCCCTGGTCGAGGGCGTAACGGGCGCCGCCGTCCGTCTCCGGACAGCCCGCTGACCGATCGATCGGCCGGGTTGCGGTCCGACCAACCGATCAGCGGTAGCTCCCGAGGCCTACCCCTTGACCGACGTGGTGCTGGTCGACGCACCCGGAGCCGGCACGTGGCACTTTGCCTCGATGGCCGCGGCGGCCTTGTCCAGGCGTGCCTTGAACGCCGGGCTTTCGAAGCGGGTGATCCGCTTCTGGATGCGATCGGCCCGCCTGGTGTTGCCTGTCTGCTTGGCCTTGGCCTCGGCGGCAGCGAGTCTGGGCAGCCCGGCGGCGATGTGTGCCTCACCCTTTTGGATGCGGGCCAGCACCTTGTCGGCCCGGGCACAGTTGAAGTGCGCCCCGACCTTGGGGGTCGTCATGGATTCCGCCCCGGCGATACCGGCGACACCCACCGTGAGCGCTCCGACGACCGCCGCTCCGACCACCAGCTTCTTGGCTGCGGGAACAATGTGGAACATGGGACTACTGCCTCCTGAATGGCGCCGGCCGTTCCGGCTGCTACCAGTTATCGCCCGAACACATGTGCGACCCGTGAGCTCGATGTTAGGAGGTCGTGATGCCTTGGCTTCGGTCGCCGCGCCTCCACCCGCAGGCGCGCTCACTGCACCGAGGTGTCCTGGGCGACGGCATCGGAGAGGACGGTCAGGTCGAACACCGGACGGAGGATCAGGGCGTAGGTGTCGGCCATCGCCGGCTCGCGGTAGGCGTGCTGGGCCGCCAGGCGATCCGGATCGGTGAGCACCGCCTCGAAGGCCCGCCGGCTGGGGAAGGCGTTGAGTCGCACCTGGTCCCACGCCCGACCGTCACCGACAACGGTCCCCTCCACATCGAACCAGCCTGCCACCTGCACACCGTGCGGGGCCGCCTTCTGCGCCGCCGCCATCTCGTACCCGGTCATCACCTCTCGACCACCGTCGGCCCATCGGATCACGTGGATGACCACCACTGGACCGTCATCGGGGGTCGGTGGGTGGGGAACGTCCGCCCACTCGGTCGAGCCCGGCACCTCGAAGATGGGCAGCGGACTGCCTCCCATGATGATGGTCGAGGCCATCCCCGCCTCCTTGTGGACGTGGCGATCGAGGAAGTCCGGTCGGGCCTGCATCTCGATGAAGGAGCGTCGGGTGGGATAGCGCACGATGGCCACCCGGTCCCACCGGGGCGCCGGGCCGAGGAGCTGTTCGGTCACCTCGCCGACGAACACGATCTGGGCTCCGATCTCGGCCAGGACGGCAAAGGGGGCGTAGATGTCGTCGGCCTCCCGACCGGACAGCCCGTGGTCGGTCCCGTCGGGATAGACGGCACGGTTCCGGTAGTCCATCAGATTGACCATCCACACCGGCCCGTCGTCCTCGGATGGGATGGTGGCCAGGCGCTGCGCATAGGCGGGGTCCACCGTGCCGTAGGACACCGACGGTGCGGTGAATTGCGGTTGGTCGGCACCCGGTTGGTCGTTCCTGTCCCTCAAGAGGTCATGCCCTCGAGACCGACCAGGCCGCGGGCCAGCTCGATCTCTCCCATGTGACGGAGCCCGTGCTGGTAGATCCAGCACTCGACGGCATCGAGCAGGGTGATTCCCTCGGGCCCCGCCACCCGGGCGCTGTAGGTGCTGGCGATCTGCGGGGGGAAGGGACGGGACACCACCAGTCGGCCCAACTCCTCGGGGTCGAGGGCGTCCAGCCATTCCTCGGTGCGGGTGAACACGGCCCGCAGGTAGGCCTCGAACTCCCCGTAGTCGCCGATCCGCTGGTGGACCATTTCGGCCACCGTCCGGTGTTTGCCGTGGTCGGCGATGGCCGGATGCACCCGCTTCTCCCAGTCGTCGTTCCAGATCGGGGTGGTACCGGTCATCAACAGGAAGGACGCATCGATCATGTTCACGATGTGGAAGAGGCTGAAGGCGATGGGGACCACTCCCTCCCGCTCGAAGTGGTTGACCTGATCGAGGTCCATGGTGGCGATGGCGTCGTAGTACAGCGAGTGCATGGCCCGCATGCGCCGTTGCAGCGAATCGAGCACGATGGTGTCCGTCATGGTCACTCCTTGGCCACCGCTCGACGTGCGGTCTGGCATCACCGATGGCTGCAGACCCACGCTAAACACTTGTCATAGTAACTGTCAACTGTTACCGTACCCCACGGGGGATGCCGGCCCGCATGTCCCCGAAGGCGATGACGGAGGCCACGACATGGATCTGGAAGTCGACCGTCAGGACCTGCACCGGGTGCGAACGGTCGAGCGCCCGGCCGTCCCCCTCCAGGCCGGGCAGGCCCGGCTGAGGGTGGAGGCGTTCGGGCTGACCTCGAACAACATCACCTATGCCGTCTTCGGCGACGCCATGCGCTACTGGGACTGCTTCCCGGCACCGGAAGAAGACGGGGTGCGGTGGGGACATGTCCCGGTGTGGGGCTTCGCCGAGGTGACCGAGTCGTCCACTCCCGAGGTTGCCCGGGCCAGCCGGGTCTACGGCTACTTTCCGATGGCCGACGAGTTGGTGGTCCGGCCCGGGCGGGTGGACAGCCGGGGATTCTCCGACCTTTCCCCCCCTCGCTCCGCCATTCCGGGCGTCTACAGCCGCTACTCCCTGGTGGACACCGACCCGGTCTACCGACCCGACCGCGAGGCCGCGCAGATGCTGCTGTGGCCGCTGATGGTCACCTCGTTTGTGGTCGACGACTTCCTGGGTGACCACGAGATGTTCGGCGCCTCCACCGTGGTGATCTCCAGCGCCTCCGCCAAGACGGCCATCGGCGCGGCATTCCTGCTGGCCGATCGCCACGGGGTGACGGTGGTGGGGCTCACCTCCGAGGCCAATCTCGAGTTCGTCCGGAGCCTGGGCTGTTACGACACCGTCCTCCCTTACGACGCCGTCGGATCACTGCCCCCGGGCGAGGCGTGCTTCATCGACGTCGCCGGCCGGCGTGACGTGACCCGGATGGTCCACGGCCACTACGGCGACCACCTGCGCTACAGCATGGTCGTCGGTGATACCCATTGGGACGACCAGTCCGACGACGGCCAACCGCTGACCGGTCCCCACCCGACCTTCCTCTTCGCCCCCGACCAGATCGCCAAGCGCCGCCGCCAGTGGGGACGTGACGGTTTCGAGGACAACGTCGCCGCTGCATGGGAACGTTTCGTGCCGTGGACGGACAGCTGGCTACAGGTCCGCCGCTCCGCCGGCGCCGGCGCAGTCGAGGAGATCTACCGCGGGCTCCTCGACGGACGCGTCGATCCCCGGGTCGGTGACATCTGTACGCTGCAGGATCCAGCCGCATGACGGGGGGGGAACGATGAGCACTGCACCATCCGACGCGGCCGGATCCGTCGCCGCGGCCGACCCGGCTGACCCGGGACCGGGCACGGAGGGGGACGGTCTCGGCGGGGACGAGTCCGTCGAGACCGACGGACGGCGTCGGCGACGGGAGCGCAACCGCTTGGCCGTGGTCGACGCGCTCCTCGATCTCTATCGCGAGGGCAACCTCCGACCCGGCACCGACGAGATCGCCACCCGGGCCGGCCTCTCACCCCGTTCGCTGTTCCGCTACTTCGACGACGTCGACGACCTGACCGGGGCGGCGGTCGCCCGCCAGCTGGCGCGGGCACGGCACCTGCTCCCCATCGCCGCCACCCCGGACGCTCCGTTCGCCGAGCGGGTCGATGCCCTGGTCGCGCAACGGTTCCGCCTGTTCGACCAGGTTAGACATGCCGCCACCGTCTCGAGGCTCCGATCGCCGTTCCACCCCCTGCTGGGCGCCGAACTGGCGCAGAACAGGACATACCTCAGAGAACAGCTCCGCACCCTGTTCGCCACGGAGCTGGCCCCCATGGACCGGGCCCGGGCCGGCTCCACCATCGCCGCAGCCGACGTGATGAGCTCGTTCGAGTCGTATCAGCTACTCCGCGATGCCCAGGGGCTCGGCCCCACCCGGGCCAGATCGGTGATGGCCGAGGCGCTGACTGCCATCCTCGGCCCCGGCGGGGACCCGCGGCCGACCGCTTCCCCCGACCCGTCGGGTGGAGCGGGCAACCGGTGACGGCCGCCCGGGGCAGCACGCGCCACCAGGTGCGTCTCGACGTGCCGGCCGATGAGGTGTGGGCGCTGGTCGGCGATCCCGCCCGCCAGCACGAGTGGTTCCCCGGCATCGAGTCCTGCACCGTCGACGGGGACCGACGGGTGGTCATGACCCGGTCCGGGCTGCCAATGCCGGAGCACCTGTTGACCGTCGACCCCTCCCTCCGCCGGCTGCAGTACCGGATCACCGCCCCGATGTTCCGCGAGCACCTCGGCACCATCGACGTCCACGACCTCGGTGACGGATCGAGCCTCGTCGTCTACAGCACCGACGCCGAGCCGGCCACCCTGGCCCTGGTGATCGGAGGGGCGGCCCGCGCCGCCTTGGCCAACCTTCCCACCGTATTGGGTCACCGCGACCAACCCCGATGAAAGGACATCCCTGATGGGCCGCAAGATCCTCTTCGTCACCACCGACCAGCAGCGCTACGACACCCTCGGGTGCAACGGCGGGACCCTGGCCCGGACCCCGGTCGTCGACCGTCTCGCGGCCGAGGGCATCCGCTTCGAACGAGCACACACCCAGTCGGTGGTGTGCATGCCGTCGCGCTCGACCATCCTGACCGGCCAGCACCCGACCACCCACGGGGTGTGGATGAACGGCGTCCCCCTCCCCGTCGACGCCCCGTCGGTGGCCGACGTGCTCCACCGGTCCGGCTACCGAACCGCGCTGGTGGGCAAGGCCCACTTCGAACCGTTCCTCGATCCGTTCCTGCGCTTCGAGGAGAACGCCATGAGCCGCACCGGCACCGAGCCCACCGGTGGACTCCACCGGGGCTTCGAGCACCTCGAGCTGGCCACTCACGGCGCCATGGGGCCATTGCACTACGCCCGCTGGCTGGCAGCCGAGCACCCCGAGGCGGTCGGCGGGTACTACCCGGCACTCGACGGCTTCCTCCAGGTGAACGCGGCCGGCGGCGGGGACACCGACGCCCCCCAGGTCAAGGTCAACCCCATCGGCCGGGGCATCTACCACACCGACTGGGTGGCCGACCGGACGATTGCCTGGTTGGACTCGCTCGATGCCGATGACGACTGGTTCTGCTGGATGAGCTTTCCCGACCCCCACCATCCGTGGGACCCGCCCGAGTCCGAGGTGGGCCGCATCGACTGGCGGGAGGTCCCGCTCCCGGGCGGCTACCCCGAGGACCGCACCGAACGCGAGGCCATCATCGACGGCAAGCCCCGCCATTGGCGCCTCTGGTACGACGGGACGCTGGTGTCCAACTACGAGGCACCGGCCGACTGGGTCCCGGCCACGCTCACTGCCGACCAGGTGCGGGAGGTCAACGCCAGAAACGCCGTCGAGTGCGAACTGATCGACGAGGCGTTCGGGCGGGTCCTCGGACGGGTGGCCGAGCGGGGGTGGTCCGACGATGTCGACGTGGTCTTCACCACCGACCACGGCGAGCTCCAGGGTGATTTCGGCTTCCTGTTCAAGGGCCCGTACCATGTCGACGCCCTGATGCGCCTTCCCCTGGTCTGGCGGCCGGCACCGTCGAGCGCCACCGGACCGGCGGTGGTGACCAAGCCTGTCGGCCTGGTCGACCTGGCCCCGACCTTCTGCACCATCGCCGGTATCGAGCCGCCACCGTGGATGCAGGGCGGATCGCTTCCGGTCGACGACGGCGACGCCTCCGACCGCGGCTTCGAGCGGGTACTCACCGAATGGGACAGTGACCTCTTCGGGA
>JADGOF010000090.1 GCA_017883105.1 Acidimicrobiales bacterium | reverse complement strand
GGGGACCATGTCGTGGACGGCGCTGATCTTCTGGTTGACGAAGATGATCAGCGGGTCGTCGAGGACGGCCTCTTGACGCTCGGCGTCGGTCACGAAGTATGGGGACAGGTAGCCCTTGTCGAACTGCATGCCCTCGGTGAACTCGAGGTCGATGCCAAACGTGTTGGACTCTTCGACAGTAACGGTCCCGTCCTTGCCCACGCGGTCGATGGCATCGGCCAGCACTTCACCGATGGCCGAGTCGGCGGCGGAGATGGAGGCCACTTGGGCGATCTCCGTCTTCGAGTCGATCTCCTTGGACTGCTCTTTGATCGAGGCCACCGCCGCCGTCACGGCCTTGTCGATGCCCTTGCGAAGTCCAAGGGGATTGGCCCCGGCGGCGACGTTGCGCAGCCCCTGGCGTATCAGGGCCTGGGCGAGGACCGTGGCGGTAGTGGTGCCGTCCCCGGCCACGTCGTTCGTCTTGGTGGCAACTTCTTTGACCAGCTGGGCGCCCATGTTCTCGAAGACGTCATCCAACTCCACCTCACGGGCGATGGACACGCCGTCGTTGGTGATGGTGGGAGCTCCGAACTTCTTCTCGATGACCACGTTGCGACCCTTGGGCCCTAGGGTCACCTTGACAGTGTCGGCCAGCTTGTTGACACCCGTCTCGAGACTGCGACGCGCGGCTTCATCGAACTTGAGGATCTTGGGCATTACTTGGTCACCTTGGCCAGGATGTCGCGGCTCGACAGAATCAGCAGGTCCTCGCCGTCGGCGCTGATCTCGGTGCCTCCGTACTTGGAGTAGACGACGGTGTCGCCCACGGCGATATCGAGCGGGACGAGCTCACCGGTGGACTCGGCGCGGCGGCCGGGGCCGACGGCCAGTACTTCGCCCTGCTGGGGCTTCTCTTTGGCGGTGTCAGGGATGACCAGACCGGAGGCCGTGGTCTCCTCGGATTCACCGGGACGGACGACGATGCGATCGTCAAGGGGATGCAGACTCATGTGTTCGGGCCTCCTGTGGCACGCGTTAGCAGTCGAGGGTAGCGAGTGCCAACGATAACGCCCCACGCGGCGTTTGGCAACCGACAGGCCCGAGTGCCAGCAATATGCATGCGGCCGCGCCCCGGGAGGGGACACCGTGGTGGTCAGGGGACGGAGACCAACCGGAGATTGGGGTCGGCCCCGAGGTTCAACGGGCTGGGCCCGCCGTTGCGGAGGCGCCACCAACCGGCCGCGGCCACCATGGCCGCATTGTCCGTGCACAGGGCCCGGCTGGGCAGGAAGGCCCCGATCCCGTCATGGGCGCACGCCTCTTCGATCCGCCGGCGGAGCAGCGAGTTGGCGCCTACACCGCCGGCCAGGCAGACCGCCCGAGCCCCCGTGTCGGCCGCCGCCCGGCGGGCCCGGGTCACCAGCACGTCGACCACCGCCTGCTGGAAGGATGCGGCCACGTCCTCGGTGGCGGCATCGGGGTGCTTGCGGACGGTGTTGACCACCGAGGTCTTCAACCCGCTGAAGGAGAAGTCGTACCCGTCCCCCGGGAGTGACCGGGGAAAGGCGAACGCACCCGGGTCACCGAGCTCGGCGAGGCGGTCGATGGCCGGACCACCGGGATAGCCCAGACCCAGATAGCGGGCCACCTTGTCGAACGCCTCGCCGGCCGCGTCGTCGATGGTCCCGCCCAGCAACCGGTAGCGGCCCGGCTCGGTGACCTCGATGAGCAGGGTGTGGCCGCCGGAGACCAACAAGACGACCAGGGGCCACCCCAGGTCCGGCTGCTCCAGCAGCGAGGCAAACAGATGGGCTTCGAGGTGGTTGACCCCGACCATGGGCACTCCCCACACCATGGACAGGGCCTTGGCCTCGGCCACGCCGACCAGCAGCGAGCCGATGAGTCCCGGTCCGTAGGTGACGGCGATGGCGTCGATCCCCGTCCCCGACGTATCGGAACCGGCCTGGGCCAGGGCGTCGGACAGCACCGGGGTGAGCAGCTCCACATGGGCCCGGCCGGCCAGTTCGGGGACCACCCCGCCGTAGCGCGCGTGCAGGTCGATCTGGCTGCTGACCACCGACGACACGATCGCCGATCCCCCGTCGACCACCGAGGCGGCCGTCTCATCACACGAGGTCTCGATCCCGAGGACCCGGTTGATGTGGTGATCGGCCATGACAGGGGAGGTTAGCGACACGCCGCGGGATGAACACCGGGGCCTACTGGCGCGAGGAAAGCCCGAGCCCCGGAGGAAGCGAGGCCTCGATGCTGGACAACCGGGCCGTGTACTCGTCGGTGTCGATGTCTTGCGCCCACATGATCAGGGCATCGTGCCCCTCGGGGTAGTAGTTGGGCCGGACCCCCACCGGGGCCATGCCAAAACGTCCGTAGAGCGCCAGCGCCGACTCGTTGCCCACCCTGACCTCGAGGGTGAGGTGGCGGACGCCACGGGCCAGGGCGGTGCGGACCAGGTCCAGCATGAGCACCGTGCCCAAGCTCCGACCCTGCCATCCGGGGTCGACGGCGATGTTGTTCACGTGCGATTCGTCGTCGATGAACATCTGGCCGGCGAAGCCGACGATACGCGGCCCCACCCAGGCGGCCCGATAGGCCCGGGAGGTGCGTTGGGCCAGCTCCTCGACGAACAGCCGGTGGGACCAAGGCTCGTGGAAGACCGCCTCTTCGATCTTGAGGACGGCCTTGAGGTCCTTGGTGCGCATCGGGGCGACTATGACCTCGTGCGGGACGAGTGACCGGCCGGGTGCCGCGGTCATGACCGGGTGGGATCCGACGGGGTCGCACCCGCGGTCCGAGGTGCCCGCTCCTCCCAGTTGATCCGCGCATCGGCATGCCGCCGGTAGTCGGGCACCAGATCCTCGGGGGCCAGGGTCTCGGTTCCGCCGTCGGACAGGCGTGCGGTGGCCAACCGGGCCAGGGCCAGAGGCGGCGGTCCCGACAGCTCGTCGGCCAGACGGAGGTCGAGGGAGGGATGGACCGAGAGGAGCCGGCGGTACCGGACGGCGCCGTCACCCACCACCATCACCGAACCGACCTCGGAGCTCAGGTCGAGCAGCCACTCCACCAGGTCCCCGGGCGACATGGGCTCCAACCGGTCCTCCCGGATCGACGCCGGATCCGACACCTCCGCGTGTTCGGCCAACCATTCGAAGTGGTAGGCCGCGGTGAATACCTCGCCCCGCCGGGCGTCGATCACCGGCACTACCAGCCGGGGAGCCTCGGCGTCGTCCTGTCCGACTGCCGCCGAGGCCAGGATGTCCAGGCTGCTTACCCCGAGGACCCGGCAGCCAAGGCCCTGGGCCAGCGCCTTGGCCGTGGCCACGCCGACCCGCAGGCCGGTGAACAGCCCGGGCCCGACATCGACGGTCACCCCGGTGATCTCCCCGATGGTGCAACCAGCGAGCGCGCATACCTCCTCGATCGCCGGGGCCAGCAGCTCGGCGTGGAGGCGTCCACCCAAGTGGACCCGTTCGACCGGCCCGCCGACGCCGCCCACGAGGGCCACCCCCACCATGTCGGTGGCCGACTCGATGGCCAGCAGAGTCATCGGACCACCTTCCATTCCCCGAGTGCCGAGGACAGCGCGTCCCAACGGCCGTACCAACTCCGGCCCGCGCTCACCGTGATCGTGCGGTGGTCGTCCCATCCATCGTCCCCGGCCAGGTGCACCGACAGCGCACCCTCCCCGAGCACCGGCTCGGCCAAGTCGCCCCATTCGACCAGGGCCACGCCCCCGTCTTCGACCAACTCACCCAGTCCGAGATCGGCGATCTCCTGGAGGTGGCCGAGACGGTAGACGTCGGCATGGAACAGCGTCTGAAGCGGACGCTCGCCGCTTCCGGACACTGGATACTGACGGACCAGGGTGAAGGTGGGGCTGGTCACCGGCTCGGTGATGCCGAGCGCCCGGGCGAACCCCTGGGCGAAGGTGGTCTTCCCCGCTCCGAGGTCGCCCGCCAGCAGCAGCACATCGCCGGGCTCACACTGGCGGGCTATGGCCGCGGCCACCGAGCGGGTGTGGTCCGCCCCGGTCACGGCCAGTACGAGAGGCTCGCTCAACTCCATCCCACCAGCTGCTTGGCCCGGATCAGATCGGCCCGCATCTCGGCGAGCACCACGCCTCCCGATCGCAGTGCGGCCGCGGGATGGTAGGTCGGGACCAGTTGCCACCCGTCTTGTGGGTAGGCCTTCCCCCGGACCTTGGTGATACCCAGTTCGGTCCCGAGGAGGAGCTTGGTAGCGAAGTTCCCGAGCGTCACCACCACCTTGGGGTGGATCAGCCGGAGCTGTTCGGCCAAGTACGGGCGACAAGCGGCGATCTCGTCGGCCTTCGGATCACGATTGTCCGGGGGACGGCACTTGACCACGTTGGCGATGTAGCAGCGGCTGCGGTCGACGCCCAGCTCCTCGATCAGGAGGCGGTCGAGCAGCTTGCCCGACCGGCCGACGAACGGCTGACCCTGTAGGTCCTCGTCGCGGCCCGGCGCCTCACCCACGAACATCAGGTCGGCTTCGGGGTCACCCACGCCAAACACCACCTGGGTCCGCCCACCGGCCAGGGCGCACCTGGTGCATCCGGCTGCCTCAAGGGCGAGGTCGGCCAGTTCGGTGCCCGGTGCCACGGCCGCATGGTACTGCCCGACGAGGGTTGGCCGTCCCCGGTCAGCGCGGGGGGTGGGCGTCCCCGCCGTGGATGAGGCGCGGCACCCGCGGTCCGATGCCGCACAGCACCTCGTAGTTGATGGTGCCGAGCAGGTCGGCCCACTCGGTGGCGGTGACCTCCTCGGATCCCTGGCGACCGAGCAGGACGACCTCGTCCCCCACCTGCACCGGGGCGGATCCCACCGGTCCGCAGTCGACCACGATCTGGTCCATGGTCACCACGCCGGCCAGGGGCCGGCGGACCCCCCCGACCAGCACCTCTCCGCCTACGTCGAAGAGCCGCCGTGGCACGCCGTCGGCGTACCCGATGGGAGCGGTGGCCACCGTCGAGCGCTCGGGCAACGGCCGTCGTCGGCCGTAGGAGAGACGCTCGCCGGAGGCGAGGTCGCGGACGAAGGTGATCCTGGTGCGGAGGGAGAGCACCGGCCGCAGCCGTTCACCGCCGGTCCGTGCGGTGAAGGCATCGGCCAGGGCCCTGGTGGGGGCCACCCCGTAGAGGGTGATTCCGCACCGGACCATGTCGCGACGGGCGGCCGGCCAGGCAATGGTCCCCGCCGAGTTGGCCACGTGGGTCACAGGTGGAACGTGGCCGGCCGCGGCCAGCGTCGCCAGCGCGGCGTCGAACCGGTCGAGTTGGACCTGGGTGAACTCCTGATCGGTCGCGTCGGCCCCGTCGGCCACGGCCAGATGGGTCCACACGGCGCCCAGCCGGAGGGCGTGGCTGCCGGTGATCACCTCGGTCAGGCAAAGCACATCGGCGGCGTCGGCACCGACCCGGTGCATCCCGGTGTCCACCTTGAGGTGGACGTCGATCGGGCCGGATGCGGCGGCTCCGGCTACCCGGTCGAGTGCCTCCAGGCCGCCGCGGGTGTAGACGGTGGGGACCAACCACCGGGCCACCGTTTCGGCCATGGCCTCCACCGGCGGCTCGGACAGGAGGAGGATCGGTGCATCGATGCCGGCTTCGCGCAAGGTGACCCCTTCCTCAACCAGGGCCACGGCCAACCACGAGGCGCCGCCGTCCAGCGCGGCCCGGGCCGCCGGCAAGCCACCGTGTCCGTAGCCGTCGGCCTTGACCACTGCACACAACGCAGCCGGGCCGGCCACTCGGCTCACCAGCGACGCGTTGTGACGCAGCGCGTCGAGATCGATGTCGGCCCACACCGGCCGCCACCGGTCAGCCACGGGACACCGCTCCCTTGCCGGTGGAGGTGCGGAGCTCCGACAGCACGTGTGAGACCAGATCGGGGAGATCGCCGGCAATGAGGCCCTCCACCGGGCCGCGGGCCGCAGCCCGGCCATGCACGTGGGCGGCCAGAGCGGCCGCTTCTGCGGGTGGCACCCCGCGGGAGATCATCGCCCCGATCATTCCCGACAGGACGTCTCCGGTGCCGGCCGTGGCCAGTTGTGACGTGCCGGCCGTCCCGATGAGCACCCGACCCTCCGGGTCGGCCACGGCGGTGGTCGGTCCCTTCAGAAGGACTACCGCTCCCGACGATGCAGCCAGACGGCAGGACGCGTCGATCCGGTCTGCACCGGGACGGTCACCGGTCAGCTGTCCGTACTCTCCGTCGTGGGGGGTCAGCACCACGGTCGATCGGGCAGGGCCCAACGGTTGCTCGTCCACCCTCCCCAGTGCGAAGAGGGCGTCGGCGTCGGCCACCACCGGAACCGGCGACGCTTCGACTATGCGCCTCACCTCACCGGCAATCAAAGGATCCCGACCCAGACCGGGTCCGAGGACGACCACCGAGCACCGGGCGGCCACCTCCAGCGCGTCGGTGGCCCAACCGTGCGCGGGAAGCGAGACGCCCACCGTCTCGGATGCCGGACTGTCGGACAGGTCGCCGCCGGGCACACCCAGGCGGACCATACCCGCACCGCAGCGGTAGGCCGATCGGGCACAGAGGGCCGCAGCGCCGGTCATGCCGGGCGAGCCGGCCACCACCAGCACGGCGGCGGACCACTTGTTGCCCGAGTACTCCCGAACCGGCAAGAGGGCGGCCACGTCGCCGTCGTCCATCACCGAGATGCGGGAGGCACCGGGGTCGAGTCCGATGTCGGCCACCGTCACCTCACCGGCCAGTTGTCGACCAGCGCCCTGGACCAGCCCGGGTTTGAGGGCCACGAAGGTCACCGTCCGTGTGGCGGCGCAGGGTGCGCCCGAGATCTCGCCGGTGTCGCCCCGGACCCCCGAAGGAATGTCGACGGCCAGGACCGGCGTCCCCGGCACCACCGTGGGCGAGCGGTACTCGCCCCGGAAACCGGTGCCGTAGGCGGCGTCGATGACCAGATCGGCCGGGCCGACCTCGTCGACCGTGCCCGCCTCGACGATGTGGATCCGTGCGCCGCGCCGGCCCAACACACCGGCGGCCACTCTTCCGTCGGCACCGTTGTTGCCACGCCCGGCGATGACCACCACCCGGCGTCCGTAGGATCCCCCGAGCAGGTCGATGGCGGCCACCGCCACGGCCAGTCCGGCCCGGCCCACCAACACATCGAGCGGGAGGTTGGTCTGGGCCCGGGCGTCGACCGCATTCATTTCGGAGAGGGTGAGGACCGGCTGCATCGTCCCCGACGCTACGGCTTCGCAGGCCGGTCCGGGGAACCTTCGGCGACCACGCCACTGCCCGGTCCGCCTTCGGCGACCACGATGGCCATCGCCACCAGGTCGGTATGGGTCAACGAGAGGTGCCACCGCACCACGCCTCGCCGGCCGGCCAACTCCTCGGCCTCGCCGTGAAGTTCCAACACAGGGGCATCGAGGCCGACGCGCACCACCTCTACATCCACGAACGGGAAGGCACCCAGGCCGACCCCGAGGGCCTTCATGGTGGCCTCTTTGGCGGCGAAGCGAGTGGACATCCGGGGGATCGGGTCGACGGCCGCCCGGGCGTAGGCCCGCTCCCCTTCGGTGAAGAGCCGGCCGGCCATGTGGGTGCGGCGGCCCAGCACCCGGCGGAACCGGTCGAGGTCCACCGCATCGATGCCCACGCCGACCACCGTGCCGGTCAACGTCCCCCCCTCGGTCAGGGTCCGACCGGCCCGCTCACCGATCCGGGTCAGTGCGGCGGCACGGTCACCGGCGCTCACTCGACAGTGACCACCTTGGCCAGGTTCCGGGGACGGTCGACGTCGTGGCCGAGCAGACGGGCCAGG
>JADGOF010000089.1 GCA_017883105.1 Acidimicrobiales bacterium | reverse complement strand
GCGAGGGTGTCGAGGGTCCGGAAGACCATCCCGGTGCGGGGCTTGGGGTGGAAGTAGGTGGTCTTCGGGGGCATCTTCCGGCCGGCGTCGGCCCATTCGGCAATCTGGTCGACCGAGACGGGCCGGAGCAGGACGGCCGCCTGGGCCTGTTCGGACTCCACTGCCCGCATCGCCTCGTGCCAGCTGTTGGAGAAGCTGAGGTCGTGATCGGGAAGTTCGGCGATGACCAGCGCCACCATCGAAGAATCGAGGTCGGCCCCGGCCGCCTCGGGGGTGCCGTCCTTGGGGGAGAGCAGCCAGGCGCCCGACGGCATGACCAACGAGAACGCTCCGGACTGGCCGAGGGCGACGATGGTCCGCTCGTCGAAGTCCCCCGCCCGGGTCACCTCGAACCACGACGAGAAGGCATCCACCAGGTCGATCCCGTCGGGCAGGCCCGAAAGGGTGCGGTGGATGGCGCCCACCTCCAGCTGGTCCCCGGTGAGCTCGACCACCAGGGCCATCACCCTGTCGGCTCCCGAGGACGCGGCCTCTGCGCCGAGCTCCCGGCGGTAGGTCAGGGCCGTCTCGTAGCGGTGGTGGCCGTCGGCCACCACCAGGGGCGATGCCCCGATCGCCCGGCCCACTGCGTCCATGACGGCCGGGTCGTCGACCACCCACAGCTCGTGACGGACCTGGTCGTCGTCGACGACCACCATGTCGGGAGGCGTGTACTGCTCGAACAGCCCGGTCAGGCCCGGGGTGAGGGAGAGGCCCCAGATGGGGGAGAGGTTGGCCCGGGTCGCCCGGAGAAGAGCCAGGCGATCGCTCTTCGGCTTGGGCAGCGTCTGCTCGTGGGGCAGGATTCCCGCCGCGCTTTCGTCGTCGATGCCCAGGGAGCCGATGACCCCGTTGGTGGCGTGCCCGTCGGGCGAGGTCATCCGGTAGACGTAGAAGGCCGACGACGGGTCACGTAGGAGGATCCCCGCCTCCTGCCAGTCGTGAAACTGCTTGGCCGCATGACCGTACCGGTCGAGTCCGGCCCGATGGTCCGGCTCGGGGAGCTCGATCCGAGTGGAATTGGCGCTGTGCCGGCTCACCAGGCGAGTCCGTTCCTCGGGGCCGATGACGTCGTAGGGCGGGGAGGTGACCATCGACAGATCGATCCGTGCACTGTCATACCGGAGTCCGGCGAACGGTTCGAATCGGGGCATGGCCCTTGCGTAGCACACGTCGACATCCAATCGGCGATCTGGTCGGTCCACCTCTCCCGACCTGGGGTGCACGGTCAATCTTTACGTTGACGTAAACTTTCGAAATGTTCTCCGCTATGAGCCCCGAGCGGACCCGGTGGATCGTCCTGTCGAACACCACCCTCGGCGTGTTCATCGCCGGCATCAACCAGTCGATCGTGATCATCTCCCTGCCGGCCATCTTCCGGGGGATCCATCTCGACCCCTTGCAACCCTCGAACATCGGATACCTGCTGTGGCTGCTGCAGGGATACATGGTGGTCACCGCGGTGTTGGTGGTGACGTTCGGGCGGATCGGCGACATCTTCGGCCGGGTCCGCATGTACAACGCCGGATTCGCCATCTTCACCGCCGCATCGATCGGCCTGTCCCTCATGCCCTTCTCCGGGTCGGCGGGTGCCACTGCGCTGATAGGGCTACGGGTGATCCAAGGGGTCGGTGGGGCGCTCTTGATGGCCAACTCCACCGCCATCCTGACCGACGCCTTCCCACCCGAGAAGCGCGGCTTCGCCATCGGGTTCAACATCATCGCCGCCGTGGCCGCGTCCTTCATCGGGCTGATCGCCGGTGGCCTGCTGGCCGACATCAACTGGCGATTGGTCTTTCTGGTCAGTGTCCCCTTCGGCCTGTTCGGAACCGTGTGGGCCTATCTCAAGCTGCCGGACAACGGGGCACGGTCGCCGGCCCGTATTGACTACCTGGGCAACATCACGTTCGCCGTGGGACTGGTGCTCGTGATGATCGGCCTCACCTACGGGCTCGAGCCCTACGGCGGGCACTCGATGGGCTGGTTGAGCCCGTGGGTGGATGCCGAGTTGCTCGGCGGGGCCGCCCTGATGGTCCTCTTCGCATTGGTGGAGTCGCGGGTCGAAGAGCCGATGTTCCACATCAGCCTGTTCCGTATCCGGACCTTCCTCGGCGCCGCCGCGGCCTCACTCTTCGCCAGCATGGGGCGGGGCGGCCTCCAGTTCATGCTGATCCTCTGGCTCCAGGGCATCTGGCTGCCCCTGCACGGCTACTCGTTCGAGTCGACGCCGTTGTGGGCCGGCATCTACCTGGTGCCGATGTCCGTCGGCTTCCTCGCCACCGGCCCGATCGCCGGACGGCTCTCCGACCGCTACGGGCAGAAGTGGTTCTCCACCCTGGGCATGGCCGCGGCCGCGGCCACCTTCATCCTGCTGCTGGTTTTGCCGGTCAACTTCCCCTATCCGGTCTTCGCCCTCTTGATTCTGGTCAACGGGCTGGGGGTGGGGATGTTCTCCGCGCCGAACACCACCACCATGATGAACAGCGTCCCCGCCGCCGACCGCGGCGCGGCCTCGGGCATGCGGGCCACCTCGATGAACGCCGGCTTCGTGCTCTCCATCGGCATCTTCTTCTCGCTGATGATTGTGGGACTGGCCGCCCACCTGCCGGCGGCGATGGCCCACGGCCTCGCCTCCCAGGGGGTGCCTGTTGGCATCGCCACCCGGGTCGCCGCACTCCCCGCGGTGGCCACCCTGTTCGCGGCCTTCCTCGGGGTCAATCCCATGAAGCAGTTGCTCGGGCCCCACGTCCTCCACCAGGTCGGCGCCGCCCACGCCCAGGTGATCACCGGCAAGTCGTTCTTCCCCTCGCTCATTTCGGGGCCTTTCCACAGCGGATTGGAGATCGCCTTCGCGGTGTCGGCCATCCTGTGCGCACTGGCCGCCGCCTTCAGCTGGTGGGCCGGCGACTGCCGTCCGGACAAGGCCTTCGTGGAGGATGCCCTCAGGCACGAAGTGTTCGTCGACGGTCACTCCACTGCACCGATCGACGGCCTGGATGCGGCCCTGCCGGACGTGGTCGAGGTATGAGCGGGGGCCCGCCGTCACCTCAGCTGTTCCGGATCGGTGAAGCGGCCGAGCGGGCCGAGGTGTCCCCGCGTGCCCTCCGGTGGTACGAGGAGATCGGGCTGCTCGACCCCACCGGCCATACCGTCGGCGGCGCGCGTCGTTACAGCGAGGACGACCTCAAGCGGATCGTCCACATCCGCGAGTTGCAGGCCCTGCTCGGGATGGGCCTCGGAGAGATCCGCACCATCCTCCATGGCGAGGACGCACTGGCCGGGCTGCGCCAGGAGTACCGGGCCGGTCCCGACTCGACCCGGAGGGGGGAGATCCTGCTCGAGGCCTCGGCCATCAACCAGAAGTTGATCGAGGTAGTGGCCGCCCGCCAGGAGCTTCTCGCCACCATGATGCAGAGCCTCAAGGAGAAGTCGTCCCGCTACGAGACACTGCTCGCCGAGCTGAACGACACCTGACGGTTGACCGGGCCGGGGCCCGGTGGGCTCACCCTCATGCGTACTGGGCGATGAGGGTGGCCATGGCCTGGGCCCCGGCCGGCTCGAGGTGCACCTCGTCGGCTGTGAACCACTCGGGATGGCCGGTGGAGAGGGCGTTCCAGTCGGCCAGGACGGCCATCCCCGGATAGCGGGCGACCCCGGCGGCCAGCACCGCGTTGTCCGGTGCGGCCCACGACCGGGGCACGTTGACGTTGACGAAGACCACCCGCCGGACCCCTGAGGCAGCCTGCACCATGGCATCGAACTCCGAGGAGGTCACCGGACCGTTGGTGCCCAGCTCCACCACCAGCACATTGCCCAGGGTGCCGGCGGCCCGATCAGCCTGCACGATGCCGATGCCGGTCTCGAACTGCCGACTGACCAGTCCGTCCACCTTCACCCCGGGGATCGCACTCTGCAGCTCGGACTGAAAATCCAGCAGGATCGAATCGCCCACGCTGGACACCGGGCCTGGTACCGGCATGGTGACCGGTGCCGTGGTCGCGGTCGCGGTCGTCGACGTGGTCGAGGAGGAGGCGGCGACCACCGTGGTCGGGCCGCCGGTGACGGGGGTAGAGGTCGGACCGGTGGCCATCGGGTGGGTGGTGCCGGCCGAGTGGGCCTGGCCGGCGTGTCGAATGAAGGCCACGGCCAACAGGGCGAGGAGCACCGTCATCAGAACTCCTCCGATGATCCAGTCGTTCCTGTCGACGTGGGGCATCCCACCATTCTGGCGTGTTCAGTTCGGAATCGAGGGACGCCCGTGGTGTGCTCTGCTCCTCGAATCCGGCATGTGCCCAATGCCGGTGAGCTCGCTCACCACCCACAGCAGGAGCGCGGCGGCCGAATAGCCCACACCGAGGACAGTGACCGCTGACCACCCTCCGGCGGCCCAGGCCAGGCCGGTGGTGGCCGAGCCGATGGCACCGCCGATGAAGTAGGCGACCATAGTACCCGGTATTGAGACGGGACCGGGCGGACGGGTCGATTGCGAAGATCAGCTGTTGGTTCTGGATATGCACGGCCTGGATGCCCAGGTCTCCGATCACGATGCCAGCGATCAACGGCCATAGCCGATCGGCGCCCAGGGCCAGCAGGCCTATCGCCCCGAACGTGAGGACCAAGGACCCACCGGAGACCCATCGCTCGAGACCCCGGTCGGCCAGGCGTCCGCTGAAGGAGGCGGCCAGGGCACCGGCAGCCCCCAGCAGGCCGAATAGCCCGATCACCGCTTCGCTCTCGTGGTACGGCGATCCGACGAGCAGGAAAGCCAGGCTGGTCCAGATCACGTTGAAGGTGGCGAAGGTGAGGGCCCCGATTGCCGACCGGAGGCGCAGCACCGGCTCGGTGCGCATCAGGTGGACCACCGACGCCAGCAACCGGGAGTAGACGATGCGCGGCCGGGGATGCTCGGCGGGAAGGCGCCGGTGCAACAGGCCGGCCAGCACCAGCACCACCGCGCCGGCCACGACGTAGACGATGCGCCATCCCGCTACGTCGGCGATCAACCCCGAGAAGGTGCGGGCCAGCAGGATGCCGAGCAGCAGACCGCTCATCACCGTGCCCACCACCCGCCCCCGTTGGTGCTCGGAGGCCAGCGACGCGGCGAAGGGCACCAGGATCTGGGCGGCCACCGAACAGAAGCCGGCCACGGCAGCCGTCACGATCAGCACGGTGATGCTCGGCGCCGCGGAGGCGGCACACAACGCCACGGCGGCCACCACCAGGATGCCGGGTACCAGCCGCCGACGGGCCAGGATGTCCCCGAGGGGGACCAGAAGGGCCAAGCCGATGCCATAGCCGATCTGCGCGGCGGTGACCACCAGGACGGTCTGCCCCGATCCGGCGTGCAGGTCCCTGGCGATCTGGGGCAGGAGCGGCTGGGCGTAGTAGAGGTTGGCCGCGGAGATGCCACAGGCCACGGCGAACAGCGCCACCAACCCGGAAGACATACGGGTCTGCCCGGGTGGCGAGCTCACCGCCATCGGCGAGAGGCGGTTGCGGGGAAGGCTGCCATGGCGATCTGGCCAGACTACGGGTCGCCGCCATCGCCGGATCGTCCGACGGTGGTTCCGGCACGGTCGACCCTGCTCGTAGACTCGTAGCTGTGAGAGGTGTCGGGGAGAAGACCGCAGGGAGTGCAGGCACCGGATCCACAGAGGGAGGCGCAGACGTCCCGGTGGATCCCGGCCTGGATCGCATCGTGACGGTGCCCAACGTCATCACCCTGGCCCGCACGATCTGCATCCCGCTCTTCTTGTGGCTGGTGCTGGGGACCGACCGCCAGACCGCGTCCGCCATCTTGTTGGCCGTCCTCGGCGCCACCGACTGGGTCGACGGCTTCGTGGCCCGTCGCTTCCACCAGGTGTCCACCGTCGGGAAGGTGATCGACCCGGTGGCCGACCGGATCCTGGTGGTCGCGGCGGTGATTGCCATCACCATCCACGGGGCGGTGCCCGTCTGGTTTGGAGCTGCCACCCTGGCCCGTGAAGTCGTGGTGTCCGGGGCGGTGCTCCTGCTGGCGTCGCTCGGAGCCAGGCGGATCGACGTACTTTGGGTGGGCAAGGCCGGGACCTTCGCCCTCATGTTCGCGTATCCGGCATTCCTGCTCAGCTACGGCACGGCCGCCTGGCAGGGACCGATCCGGGTAGTCGCCTGGGTGACCGGCCTCATCGGGCTCACCCTGGAGTGGATCGTCGCCGCCGCCTACCTGCCGGTGGCCCGGAACGCGCTGGTCGAGGGACGCAGCGCCAGAACGAAAGAGGCCACACCGTGAAGGCAGTCATCATGGCCGGCGGCGAGGGGACACGACTCCGACCGCTGACCTCCAACCAGCCCAAACCGATGCTGCCGATGGCCAACATCCCGATGATGGAGCACGTGGTGAACCTGCTCCGTCAGCACGGGTTCGAGGACATCGTGGTGACGGTGGCCTTCATGGCCAACGCCATCCGCACCTACTTCGGGGACGGTTCCGAGTTCGGGGTGCGCATGGTCTACGCCACCGAGTCGACCCCCCTGGGCACCGCCGGCTCGGTCCGCAACGCCCGTGAGGAGCTCGACGAACGGTTTCTGGTCATCTCCGGGGACGTGCTGACCGACATCGACCTCTCCCAGGTGGTCGATTTCCACGACAAGCGGGGCGGGTTGGCCACCCTGGCCCTCAAGGCTGTCGACAACCCGCTCGAGTTTGGAATCGTCATTACCCGTGAGGACGGCTCCGTTGAGCGGTTCCTCGAGAAGCCCACCTGGGGCCAGGTATTCAGCGACACCATCAACACCGGCATCTACGTGCTCGAGCCGGAGATCTTCGACTTCATCCCCGAAGGCCAACCGGTCGACTTCTCGGGCGAGTCGTTCCCGGCCGCCCTGGAGGCGGGCAGGGAGCTCTTCGGCTACGTGGCCGACGGGTACTGGGAGGATGTTGGCACCCTCGAGGCCTACCTCAAGTCCCACCAGGACATCCTCGACCAGCGGGTGCAGGTCGAGATCAAGGGCTTCCAGCTCCACCCCGGGGTGTGGCTGGGCAAGGGGGCGGAGATCGATCCGAGCGTGGTCCTCGAGGGACCGGCGGTGATCGGCGACAACTGCGTGATCGGGCCGGGGGCCCACCTCGGCCAGTACTGCACCCTGGGTCGCAACATCCGCATCGGGGACAACGCCGTGCTCCAGCGGTCGGTGGTCCATGACAATACCTACCTCGGCTCGGGGGTGCGGATCGAGGGCAGTGTGCTGGGCCGGGGATCGGACCTGCGCCAGGGGGTGCGCTGCGAGGAGGGGGTCGTCCTCGGGGACGAGTGCTTCGTGGGCGCCGACGCCGAGCTCAAGACGGGAGTGAAGGTCTACCCCTTCAAGACGGTCGAGGCCGGGGCCATTGTCAACTCCTCCATCGTGTGGGAGTCGAGGGGGGCGCGGTCCCTGTTCGGCCGGGACGGCGTGCAGGGGCTGGCCAACGTGGACATCAGTCCCGAGCTGGCCGTCCGCCTGTCCATGGCCTGGGCCTCCACCTTCGAGAAGGGGGCGACGGTCACCACCTCACGGGACACCAGTCGAGCCGCTCGCGTCCTCAAGCGGGCCATCATGGTGGGCTGCAACGCGGCCGGCGTCAACGTCGACGACCTCGAGGCGGCCACCGTGCCGGTCACCCGGTTCCAGATCACCTCGTCGGCCTCCATGGCCGGCATCACTGTCCGATTGGCGCCCGACGACCCCCAGTCGGTGGTCCTCCGCTTCTTCGACAAGGAAGGGATCGACGTCGATGAGAGCACCCAGCGGAAGATCGAACGCCTCTACCACCGGGAGGACTTCCG
>JADGOF010000088.1 GCA_017883105.1 Acidimicrobiales bacterium | reverse complement strand
CCAGCAGCAGCAACGTCCACAACATCCTCGTGCCGTAGTCCTGCCCAGCCTGGGTGTAGGTGCCGAACGCACCGGCGTCGTTGTCCCCGACCATCACGAGGGGCCTGACCCTGGTAGCCAAGATCCGAGCCTTCATCAACGCCTGGAACCAGCGCAAACACCCCTTCATCTGGACCAAGACCCCCGACCAGATCCTGAACCGCATCAACCGTAAACGTTCCAACACAACGAGCCGCTAGGTACTGGTCGAGGTGACGTCCGACCCGGTCTTTGATCGCGGCGCCGGCGCTGCGGAGTTCCTCCCAGTTGGGCACCTCGGAGGCCCGGTCGACCCGCTTAGCCCGGATGGTGCCTGTGGCATGGCGGAGGTTCTTGCGCTGCTCGGTCAGGTGCAGCTCGACTTTGACCGCCTGCTGGAAGACTGGGATCCCCTGCCACCCTCCGGGCGGTGGTGCCGGAGTGCGGCGCTGGGCGCCATCGTTCATGCAACGTCCCCTTCGGTGTGGGCCAGGATTTCGGCCAGGTGGATGGTCTTGACGCCCGAGAACTGGCGGTGCAGGATGCCGCCGATGTTGAGCAGGCAGGCGTTGTCCGCTGCGACCAGGTACTCGCAGTTGGTGGAACGCACGTGGCGCGCCTTGTCCGATGCCATGGCGATGGAGACGTCCGGGTTCTTGAGCGAGAATGTGCCGCCGAAACCGCAGCATTCCTCGGCGAAGGGCAATGGGACGAGGACGAGGTCGAGCCCACGGACGGCCGCCAGCAGCCGATAGGGGCGGTCCCCGATCTTGGCCATGCGGACCGAATGGCAGGCGGGGTGCTAGGTCACCCGGTGCGGGAAGTAGGCACCGACGTTCACCACCCCCAACACGTCAACGAGGAACTCGCTCAGTTCGTAGCTGCGGCCGACTACCGCCGTGGAGTCTCGCTCCAACCCGGTATCGCGCGCGTGGCGGGCGAGCACGGGGGTGTTGGTGGCGCACCGAGGCGATGCACGACCCTGAGGGCCTCACGATGTAGTCGTAATCGCTGAACGCTCGGACGTAGGCCCGGGCGGTGACGACGGCCTCGTCGAAGTAGCCGGTGTTGGTGAGGATTTGTCCGCAGCAGGTCTGTGAGCGTGGGAACTCGACGGTGCACCCGAGTCTCTCGAGCAGGCGCACGGTCGCCTCGGGGGCGCCGGGCATCATCGTGTCGTTGATGCACGTTGCGAACAGCGCCACGCGCATCGCTTGGCCGGGTTTGCCGGCCTTCGTTGCGATGTCAGCTTGTGCGGTCATCGTGTGTCCTTCGTCGTCGGGATCGAGAGGGGTTAGGGCAGCAGCCAACTGAGAATGGGCGTGGACATGAGGCCGCTGAGGACGCAAAGGAGAGCGAGCAGGACCAGGCTCCAGAGGAGGATGCGGCGAAGGATCACCGATTCGGAGCCTGCGAGGCCGATGGCGGTCGCGGCGATCGCCAGCGACTGCGGCGAGATCATCTTGCCAACAACGCCACCGGCCGCGCTTGAGCCGACGAGCAGTGCCCGCATGTGCTCGACGCTCAGGTGGCTCGTGCCGCCGCCGATCTGGCGTCCTACTCCGGACTGCAGTCCGGAGAAGAGGATGTTGGCCGAGGTGTCAGAGCCGGTGACGTAGGTGCCAAGCCAGCCGAGGACGGGCGCGAAGAAGGGGTACGCGGCACCGGCGGTTGCGATGAATAGACCCAGTGCGAGGGTCTGTCCGGAATCGCCCATCACGAACGCGAGGGCGACCACGGCACCAATGGTGAGGGCGGCGAAACGCAGTTTCTTCGCGGTAGCGATGAGCACGCCGAAGATTCTGCCCAGCGACATCCGATACATGAGGCCGACGGCGATCGCCACCAGTGCCAACAGGATCCCTGGGGTCGAGGCCCATGCGAATGTGTAGGTCTGGTGGGCCGCGTGCCCCCCGGCGGGGTCCATCATGTCGCCCAACAGTGGCCAGGCAACCTTGATGTCGGTGGCAATGAGAGCGCCCTTGACCGCCGGAATCGCGGCGATCGCGAAGACGACGATGACGAGGATGTAGGGGATGAGGGCCATCACGATCCGGCTCGGGCGAAGCGCCACAGCCCCCGTCGGGTTGGCAGAGGAGGGGGCCGGCAGGTCCCTCTCGATTGACGGTTCGATCGGCCGCGCCACGCGCTCGAACGCAGCCTTCCCGCCGCGGGGCTTCCAGAAGCGGAGGAACACGATGGCCACCCCCACACTCACGACGCTGGCGAATACCTCGGTGAGGTTGTAGAGGTTCGTGGCGGAGACGATCCACTTGGTGACGCCGAAGCTGGCCGCCACGACGAGACCGAACGGCCAAACCTCCTTGACGCCCTTGACCCCGTCCATCATGGCGAGCATGAGGAACGGAACGACGAGGCAGAGGATCGCGGTGATACGTCCCGTAATCGGTGAGATCGCGAGCACGTCCTCGAACCCGCCCGCCTTGGCCGCCATGAGCACCGGCAGGCCAACGACTCCGAACGCGACGGGCACGGTGTTCGCGAGCAGCGCAACCAGGGCTGCTCGCAGCGGGCCGAACCCGATCGCCACCAGCATCGCTGCGGTAATCGCCACCGGAGCGCCGAATCCGGCCAGCGCTTCGAGCAGACCGCCGAAGCAGAAGGCGATGAGCACTCCCAGCACCCGCGGGTCGTCGCTGATGAGGTAGAACGTTCGCCTCAGATCGTCGAAGCGCCCCGAGACCACTGTCACCTCATACATCCAGATGGCCGTCAGCAGGATCCATACGATGGGGAAGATGCCGTAGATGAAGCCGTGCAGGCTCGTGGCAAGCGCCATGGAGGCGGGCATCCTAAACGCGGTGAGCGCAATGACGGTCGCGACGACCCACGAAAATGCCCCCGCGAGGTGCGCCTTCCAACGCAGGGCTCCTAGGGTGACGAGCATCGCGACGATGGGCAGGGCGGCCACAAGTGCAGAGAGCCACTGGGCGCCCAAGGGGTTGGTATTCGGCACGAAGGCATCAAGAAGGACCATGGAGACTCCGTTGACTTCTGAGGTCGACCGTCTTTGGTCGGACCATTACCTATTGGTCCGACCATAAACTTCAGGACGTCGCACGTCGACACCGCATCCCAATCCGGGACGGCGATGCCGAAGCCAACGATGGATGGTGGGAGGCTGGAAGGCATGCAGAGCAGCACCGAAGCCGGCCTGGTGTCGGATGGCAACGACGGCAGCAGCCAGCGAGGCTTCGAGACGGTTCTGTCCTTCCTGAGCGAGGCGATCCTCGACTGTACCTTTGTGGCGGGCAGCCGCTTGCCGACAGAGCGCCAGCTCACTGAGGATCTCAGGGTCAGTCCGGCCATCTCCTCGCGCGCGGGATAGGCCCCGGTTGACTTGAGCACGCCGTCGACAACGACCGCCGGGAGAACCCCAGTGCCGTTGATCACCAGCGCATTGCGGACCGCCACGTTGGCGGCGAACTTGCCCGGCTCCTGCGCCAGGGTGGCCCGCTGGACGACGACGCCCTGGGTCGCGAGCCACTCGATGTCGGCCGCGAACCGGGACAGCGTGGGGTCCACGTCGGTGCCGCACACACCGGTCGAGCAACACATTGACGGGTCAAAGATCTCTACCTTTGCCATACCGCTCTCCTCGCATCGATGCCGGCAGATGGTTTAGGAATTATTACATCACGGGATGATGATATCAAAGTTCGCTGATGTGAGATACGATCGACTCATGGTCAAGGTCATGCCCCTCGAGGCGATGCCGCTGAGTCCGCCCACTGGGGTGGCGCAGTTCGCTCTGCTGGCCGACCCGTTGCGCCTGCGGATTGTGGAGTCCCTGGCCCGCGAGCAGCTGTGCACCTGCCACCTGATCGCGATCACCGGAGCCAAGCAGACGACCATCAGCAACCACCTGCGCATCTTGCGTGAGGCCCACGTCGTGCTCGGTGAGGCGCAGGGTCGCTTCACCTGGTACCGCCTAGCCCCGGGCGCGTTCGCCGAAGGGTTGATACGCCTGCAGGACATTGCAGGAACCGGCGAGACCACGCCCCGCTTGCGCCCAGCCTGCGCTCCCTGATCTTTTCCAACCCCTCAGCGGCCGAACCAAGGAAACGTCGCCATTAACGGCGAGACACTCATGCGGTGGAGAACATCAACCGCTTGGGAGCCGCCAGACGGAAACCGGCCACCGGTTCGTCAGGCTCAGCAACAGCTGCTGACCCCGGTCGGTGCCGTACCGATCTGAACCGGCTCCGCGGCGCCTTGTGCTGGCCCGCCGCCGCAGCACGGAGCATCGCTGGCCCCGGACGCTACCGGTTCAGGGGTCGCCGTGGTGGCTGGGGGAGCAGGCGGTTTGAGCGCGAAGACCTCGACCCGCAGGAGCTTCGCGGACAGTTCGAGCATC
The DNA here is from genome assembly GCA_017883105.1 of Acidimicrobiales bacterium. Lineage (GTDB taxonomy): Bacteria > Actinomycetota > Acidimicrobiia > Acidimicrobiales > RAAP-2 > Bog-756. The sequence goes on along the minus strand of JADGOF010000088.1, from coordinate 3,507 downwards.
TTGGTCGCGGGGGCGTCCTTGACCATTTGGGCGGTGCGGACCGCGACCGCAAGCTGCTCGTTGCTCAGGCCGAGGGCGCGTGCGTTGTTGTAGTGGTACTTGAGCAGGACTCGCAGTTGGAACCGACAGCGGCACCAACAGCGGCAAGCTCGGTGATCACTTCCGTCGACACCGAGGGGGCTGCTGGTTTCGTGGTCGCGGGGTCCAGCCCGGTCCAGCCGCCGAGTTCGCTCCGGCTGGGGTACCGGCCGGTGGAACGGACACTCCCCTCGACGATCACGATCGGCAGGCAGTCCTGGCCATCCTCTTGCAGCATCGTACGGACCCGGTCCCGCTCCGCGAAGACGCCGGGCTCCTGTCCGAGGTTGTGGCGACGCACAGGGATGCCGTTGCCAGCCAGCCACTCCAGGTCGCCGGCGAAGGAGGCCAGTGCGGCATCGACACTGGTCCCGCACACCCCGGTCGAGCCCGGATCACCCTTCCGCTGCTCTGCTACTTCTTCATCATGTGGTTCCTGGGCTTCGCCATCGGGCGCGCACTCTCCCTGACCTACCCGCGGACGACGACCCTGGCCTTCACCGCCGCCAGCAACGACTTCGAGCTCGCCATCGCCGTGCGATCGGGGTCTTCGGGGTCACCTCCGGACAGGCACTGGCCGGCGTGGTCGGACCCCTGATCGAGGTGCCGGTGCTCCTCGCCCTGGTATACGTCGCCCTGTGGCTGCGCCGCCGCCTGTCCTGGCCGGACAGGACAGGTCGCGCCGCTGCTGAGCGACGGTGACATTGCGTAGCCGCGATGAGTCTGACCGGAGATCAGTGGGGTAACTCCCCACCTACGCGACCGTGCCGTGGCGCACCGGGAGCTGATCGCGTGCATGGATGCTCGGGGTGTCGTAGGTTGCTCATGTTGACCGCTTAGCCAAACGAGAACGGCGCCCGCCCCCGGGAAGGGGACGGACGCCGTCGTTGGTCAGCGCGGGAGGCCGTTGTACGCCGGGCTACCGACCTGGTTGCCTACCGTACGTCGTCGTCGACCCAGTCGAGGGTCTTGGTGACGGCCTTCTTCCACAGGCGGTACTCGCGGGCGCGCTCGCCCTCGTCCATGGACGGCTCCCAGCGCTTGTCCTCGGCCCAGTTGTCGATGACGTCCTGCTCGCCGGACCAGAAGCCGACGGCGATGCCCGCGGCGTAGGCGGCGCCGAGCGCGGTCGTCTCGGCGACCTGCGGGCGGATCACCGGCACGCCGAGGATGTCGGCCTGGAACTGCATGAGGGTCTCGTTGCCCACCATGCCGCCGTCGACCTTGAGCTCGGTGAGGTCCACTCCGGAGTCCGCGTTCATGGCGTCCAGCACCTCGCGGGTCTGGAACGCCGTGGCCTCGAGCACGGCCCGGGCAATGTGCCCCTTGTTCACGTACCGGGTCAGGCCCACCAGGGCGCCCCGGGCGTCGGAGCGCCAGTGCGGGGCGAACAGGCCGGAGAAGGCGGGCACGAAGTAGGCGCCGCCGTTGTCCTCGACCGTGGCCGCGAGCTCCTCGATCTCGGGCGCGGAGTTGATCATCCCGAGGTTGTCACGCAGCCACTGGACGAGCGAACCGGTCACGGCGATCGAGCCCTCGAGCGCGTAGACGGTCGGCTGGTCGCCGATCTTGTAGCACACGGTCGTGAGCAGCCCGTTCTTCGACGGGATCGGCACAGTCCCCGTGTTGAGCAGCATGAAGTTGCCGGTGCCGTAGGTGTTCTTCGCGTTGCCCACCTCGAAGCACGCCTGGCCGAACGTCGCGGCCTGCTGGTCTCCGAGGATGCCGGCGATCGGGACGCCGGGCACGAAACCGCCAATGCGGCCCTTGCCGTAGACCTCGGACGACGAGCGGATCTCCGGGAGCATCGACATCGGGATCGTCATCTCAGCGGCGATCTCTTCGTTCCACGTGAGCGTGTCGAGGTTCATGAGCATCGTGCGCGAGGCATTCGTCGGCTCGGTGACGTGGATCCCGCCGTCGACCCCACCGGTCATGTTCCACAGCACCCAGGAGTCGGTGTTGCCGAACAGCAGGTCGCCCTTCTCGGCCTTCGCACGCGCACCCTCGACGTTGTCGAGGATCCACTTGACCTTCGGCCCGGAGAAGTAGGTGGCCAGAGGGAGTCCGACGCGGTCCTTGTAGCGGTCCGCGCCACCGCCCAGCGCACCGAGGTCTTCGGCGATCTTCGCCGTGCGTGTGTCCTGCCAGACGATCGCGTTGTAGACGGGCTTGCCGGTCGTCTTGTCCCACACCACGGCGGTCTCGCGCTGGTTGGTGATGCCGACCGCGACAATGTCTCTGAACGTCAGGTTCGCGCGGGCGAGCACGATCCCGGTGACCTCGCGGGTGTTCGTCCAGATCTCTTCGGGGTCGTGCTCGACCCAGCCCGCTCGCGGGAAGATCTGCTCATGCTCGAGCTGGCCGGTCTCGACGATTGTGCCGGCGTGGTTGAAGATGATCGCCCTGGAGCTCGTGGTGCCCTGGTCGATTGCGAGTACGTATTCAGCCATGGTGTGTCATTCCTCCGTGTGATGGTGAGGTGCTGTCATGGTGTACTGCTGCACCCGCCCGGATCGGGTCCAGGTGCTCGAGGATGCGTTCTGGGCGCACCGCGTGCGCGGTGCTCCTCGCAGTGCGCCCCGATCGATGGGTGGGAAGAACGGCAGCTCAGCCGACATACCAGCTGCCGACCAGGCCAGCGATGACAGCGCCGGCAAGCGGGCCGACGACCGGAACCCAGCTGTAGGACCAGTCGCTGGAGCCCTTGCCCTTGATCGGCAGGATGAAGTGCGCAATGCGCGGCCCGAGGTCACGTGCGGGGGTTGATCGCGTACCCGGTGGGACCACCGAGGCTGGCACCGATTCCGACGACGAGCAGGGCCACGGCTACTGGACCGAGCCCCGACGGCGTCTTTCCGCTCACGATGACCCAGAACACGAGCACGAAGGTGCCGATGACCTCAGTGACGAAGTTCCAGCCGTACGAGCGCATGGCCGGCCCGGTGGAGAATATCGCGAGCTTGTCCGCGGGATCGGCCTCCAGGTCGAAGTGCTTCTTGAAGGCGAGGAATGCCAGCACGGCGCCGAGGAACCCGCCGATCAGCTGGCCGGCCCAGTACACGAGCATGTGGGCGACCGTCGGGTCGATGCCTTCGGCGAAATCCCTTCCGGCTACGAAGAGGCCGAGGGTCACGGCAGGGTTGAGGTGGCCACCAGACTTGTAGGCGACGTAGACACCGGCTATGACGCCGATGCCCCACCCAAAGCAGATGAGAAGCCATCCGCCGTTGAAACCCTTGCTCTTCGGCAGAACCACGGTCGCTACCACACCAGCACCGAACACGACCAGAACAGCTGTGCCGAAGATCTCCGACACGAATGCATCACCAATGGGACTCACTACTTGCCTCGTTTCTGTGACGTCGTTGTCATGTTGCTCCGGGCGATGCCGCCCAGAACCTGTTGCTCCGTCAGGTCCGCCGCTGT
>JADGOF010000087.1 GCA_017883105.1 Acidimicrobiales bacterium | reverse complement strand
GCCTGTGCCAAGGTCCCTGGGAGGTGACCGGAAGACGAGTACGGATCACCGGCACCACCGGCCGCACCAACAATTGTTGTCCTACAACGAGAACTCCCTCCCAAGTTCAATCCGCCGGGTGTGGGGGGCAACCGTGTCTATGTCGGCACCCGGGACGGCATCGTCGTCGGGTTCGGCGCCCCGGTGGCCGCGCCGGTCAGCGCTCCGCCCCCGACCTTTCCCGCCACGGTGATCGGTCAGACCTCCACTCAGACGGTGACCATCACAGCCAACAGCCCGATCAGCCTCACCGCACTCGCCGCCACCGGTCCGTTCACTCTGGGCACGCCCAGCACGGCACTTCCGGCCGCGCTCACCACCGGTGGCACGATCAGCGTCCCGGTCACATCCACGCCGACCGCCGCGGGACTGGCCGGCGGAAGTCTGACCGTCACGACCGCCGGGTCCGGAAGTGCCCAGGTCGTGCTCACCGCTACGGGTCAGCTCAACGGACCCAAGCTGACCTCCACCACCGCCGGCATCAGTTTTGGGGGAGTGCCCCCCTCCAGTCAGTCGAGCACCACGGTGGGCTTCACCAACACCGGTTCCCAGCCCCTCACTGTTTCGGCGGTGGTTCAGCCCACCGCTCCGTTCACTGCCTCGGGTACGCCGTCCGTCGGCTCGGTGATCAGTCCCGGAGCACAGGTCGTGGTCAACGTCACGTTCTCTCCGACCACTCCGGGGGCCTACACGGGCAGTCTGGAGATCGACAGCAACGGCGGCAACATCGTCGTGGGCATCACGGGGAACTCGACCACCCCGTCGGTGTTGCAGATCGCCCCGTCGTCCCTGAACTTCGGATCGGTGGTGATGGGACACACCGCGACCCAGACGTTCACGCTCACCAACGTGGGGGGAAGCGCCCTCACGGTGACCAAGTCGAAGCCGCCGGTACTCGGCCCCTTAACCGCGACCAGCACGCTTCCCGAAGGGACGACGATCGCCGCCGTGGCGAGCGCCACCGAGACCATCAGGTTCACCCCGTCGGCGGCGGGTTCGACATCCGACGGGTGGGTGCTTAACGTCAACGACAACCTGGGGGTCCGCTCGGTCGGCTTCACCGGGCGCGGGGTCATTCCCGACCCGACCAGCGGTGGTTGGAAGCTCAACGGATCGTCCAAGGTGGTGGGAAGCGCCCTCCAGCTGACCCAGGTCACTCCGAAAAACCAAGCCGGGACCGCGTTCTGGCCCGCAGCGGTCAGCTCGTCCGGTCTGACCGCCTCGTTCACCACATCGATCGGCGGGGGCAAGAAGGGCGGCGAAGGACTGACCTTCGTGCTGGCCAACGCCGCCGACTCGCCGGCCTCGGTCGGCTTCTACGGCAGTGGCCTCGGATTCTCCGGCATCTCCGGCATCGCCGTGGCCCTCGACACCTTCAAGGTCCCGGGTAATCCCTCCAGCAACTTCGTGGGGGTGACCGATGGCCCGGTGAAAGTGACCACCAGAGGCAAACTCCACTGGTTGGCCACCAACACCAGTGTCCCGTCGCTGCGGACCACCCGCCAGGTGACACAGAACCTCACGGGGGGCACGCTGAAGGTGACCATCGACGGCACCTTGGTGCTCACCACCCCGGTCACCGTCGGCCCGACGGTGCTTGTCGGGTTCACGGGTGGCACGGGCACCCAGACCGACACCCAGAGTGTGAGCAACGTGGCCGTCACTTCTGCCTGAGCCACGGAGTGCGGGCCGGCCGGGCGGGGCGGCTCCGGTCGGCAATTCGCTTCGGGTCGGAGGATGAAGATGCCGGTCAAGTCACCAGGCCCGGCCGCCCGATCTGGCAACCGGCCCGACCCGGCAAACCGGCCCGATCTGGCACCGGCGGACGCTCTCCGGCAGACTGAGCACCTTCGAATGATGCTCCGGCTGCAACAGACTGATCAGGTCCGGCTCGAGCCGGAGGGGGCACGGGCCACAATCGGGTGGCACCAACAGGGAGGGAACGAATGACAAGTCTCCAGGTGAACGACGTGGTCCGCCATGTCGGCGAGGCCGAGCTCTCGTGGGTGAATGCCACCGGCGGGATCTGGCTGAAGGTGCTGCGAGTCAGTCCGGCTACCGGCATCTGGGTAGTGGCCAACCGATTCGAGCCCGGCGTGCGGCTGCAGACCCATCGTCACACCGGACCGGTCGACGGCTACACGGTGTCGGGGCGCTGGCACTACCTCGAGTACGACTTCTACAGCACTGCCGGTTCCTACATCCGGGAACCAGCCGGTTCGATCCACACCCTCGACGTCCCCGCCGACAACACCGAAGTGACCGAGGTGGTCTTCGTGATGGAGGGCGTCAACCTCGACCTCCGCCCCGACGGCTCGGTCGAGAACGTCATCGACGGCACCAGCACCTTGGCCGCCTACGAAGCCCTGGCCATCGACCAGGGTTTCGTACGGCCCACCGGCGTCATCCTCGGTTGATCGACGAACGGGCACCGAAGCCATGACCGGATCGATGACCGATCACGAGGGCGGTGGCGACGACGACGGCGACGGTGAAGGCGGCGCCCCAGGTGGCGACGGTGGCCCACTCGACGAGACCGAGTTGACCGCGCCGCTGCTCGACCCCACGTTCTACGCAGGCGACCCGTTTCCGCTCTACGCCCGCCTTCGTGCCGAGGCCCCGATGGCCCGCAACGACATGCTCGGGCTGTGGGTGGCCAGTCGCCATGCCGAGGTCACGGCCATCTCCCGGGATGCCGAGACGTTCTGTTCCGGCAAGGGGATCCTGACCATGGAAATCGGCGCCGAGTACGCCACTCCACCGACCATGATGCACACCGATCCACCGGACCATGCCCGCTACCGCGGACTGGTGCAGCCGGGGTTCCGCCCCACCTTCATGCGGGCGCTCGAGGGCAGCATCCGTGCCCGCACGGTGGCCCTGGTCGACTGCATCGAGACGGGGGTGCCGGTCGACATCGTGTCCGATCTGGCCGTGCCCCTGCCGCTGCAGGTGATCAGCGACCTGCTGGGCGTGCCCGAAGAGGAGTGGCCCCGCTTCTTCCGGTGGTCCGAGGCGGTGATCCCCGGGGCCACCGACTGGCCCGAAGAGGAGCGCATGGCGTTGAGCGCCGAGATGGTCACCTATCTGCTGGCTGCGGCGGCCGATCGACGAGCCAATCCGCAAGACGACATCATCTCCGAGCTCGGGGCCGCCGAGGTCGATGGCGACCGGCTGACCAATGCCGAGCTGGGCATGTTTCTGGTGCAGTTGTTGGTGGCCGGCAACGAGACCACCCGCAACATGATGTCGGGTGGGCTGCTCGGCTTCGCCGGCACACCGGGGGAGTGGACGGGACTGCGGGAGCGTGTTGCCGCCTCGGCGAACCGGGCGCTGCCCGTGGCCATCGAGGAGATGCTCCGGTGGACCACGCCGGTAGTGTCCTTCATGCGGACCACCACCCGCGCCGTCGAGCTGGCCGGCAGGGAGTTGGGTGCCGGTCAGCCGGTGCTCATGCTCTACGCCTCGGCCAATCGGGACGAGTCCGTCTTCGGCCCGACCGCCGACCGGTTCGACGCAGCCCGCGACCCCAATCCGCACCTGGCCTTCGGGTTCGGTCCCCACTTCTGCATCGGGGCGGTCTTGGCGCGGCTCGAAGGCCGGATCCTGTTGGAGGAGCTGCTCGGTCGCTTCGGCTCGATCGAGCCCGCGGGCCCAGTGGTGCGCACGGCCTCACCGGTGATCGCCGGGGTGAAGTCGGCACCGCTGGTGTTCGGGCCGGGGTGAGCCTTTTCCAGCCCAGCGGCCGAGCCGGACCGGCGACCGCGGGCCCGGCCGTCGCTACGAGTTGGCGTGCGCCCTGTCGAGCGAGGCCATCTGGTCGGCGCTGAGTGGCAACGTGGCCGCATCACAGTTCTCCTCGAGGTGGGCCACCGACTTCGTGCCGGGGATGGGGAGCATCACCGGCGACCGATGTAGCAGCCAGGCCAGGGCCACCTGCGACGGGGTGGCGCCGGTGGCCGTGACGATGTCGTCCACCGGGCCACCCGGGTTGGACAGCACACCCGAGGCGATGGGGAACCAGGGGATGAATCCCAGCCCCTGGGCTTCGCAGTGGTCGAGCACGTCCTCAGAAGAGTTGTTGGTCAGGTTGTAGAGGTTCTGCACGCTGACGATCGGAACGACGGACCTTGCCGCTTCGATCTCCGCCACGGTCACCTGGGACAGCCCGACGTGGTGGACCTTGCCCTCGGTGACCAGGTCGGCCAGCAGTCCGAACTGCTCCTCGGCCTGCACCTTGGTGTCTATGCGGTGCAGTTGGAAGAGTTCGATCCGCTCGAGTCCCAGGCGGCGGAGGCTCATCTCGCACTGCTGGCGGAGGTACTCGGGTCGCCCGACCGACATCCACTGCCCGGGCCCCGATCGGGTCAGGCCGGCCTTGGTGGCGATGACCAGGTCGTCGGGATAGGGATGGAGGGCCTCGCGGATGATGTCCTCACTGACCTCGGGGCCGTAGGAGTCGGCGGTGTCGATGAGGTCGACGCCCAGTTCGACCGCCCGCCGGAGCACCCGCACGCACTCGGCCCGGTCGGCCGGCTCGCCCCAGATGCCCGGGCCGGTGATCTGCATGGCCCCATAGCCGAGACGGTGCACCGTTCGCTCTCCCAGTTGGAAGGTGCCGCTCGATCGCACGGGGCGTCCGGTGGGTCCGGCGGTCGTGGTCTGGTCGGGCATGGGTCCTCCTGGGTGGTCGACGTGTGGTCGGGCGAGTGGCGAGTGTGTCGTGGGAGTAGCGAGTAGCGAGTGGGCGTGGGTCGTGCGACGGAAATGACGGCAGTGGCGTGCACTCTGTGCGCACTCCGTTCTACCCTGATCGGCCGTCGGTCCGCACTGTCGTCGGATGCGGGCATGGATGTGGCTCCCGCCGTGGAACCCTTCCGAACCGGAGCCGGCCCTGAGGGACCTCAGGTCAGCGCCTCCGGTAGACCGGTGGACGATCAGCGGTCCGCGCTGCCTTCATCTCCGCGTAGTCGTCCGAGGCGAAGACCATTGACTGGGCAATGGCCTCCTCGGCGATCGAGCGCTGCACTTCGGCGGCACCCAGACTGTGCAACGTACGCCGGGCCATCTTGACGGTGAATGCCGGTGCCTTGGCGATGGTGTGGGCAATCTCCATGGTGACCGTCTCGAGTTCGGCATCGTCGGCCACCAGGCGGCTCACGATCCCGTGGCCGAGGGCTTCCTCGGCGCTCATCACCCGTCCGGTGAGGGCGAGGTCGGCCGCCAGGCCGTGCCCGGCCATCTGAAAGAGACGGGCCACGCCGCCGGTATCGGGGATAACCCCGTGGACCACTTCGGGGAGCATCATCCGGGCGCCGACGGAGGCCACCCGGATGTCGCAGAGCAGCGCCCGTTCGAACGCGCCCCCGATGACCCACCCCTTTAGCGCGCAGATGATCGGGCACGGCATGGTGAACAACATCTGGGTGGGTCGGTGGCCCCGCTCGATGAACTCGAGATCGGAGATGTCCTCTGTGCGGACGCCGATCTGGGTGGTATCGCGCCCGGAAGAGAACGACTTTCCCTCACCGCGCCACACGATGGCCCGCAGCTCGGGCATCTCGTGCACCTCGGCCAGCACCTCGAACAGCCGGCGGTCCATCTGGTCGCTCATGGCGTTGTGCTTCTCGGGGCGGTTGTTGGTGATCACCGCGACGGGGCCGTCCACTTCGAGGGTGACCAGTCTGCGGTCTTCTTCGGTCAGTGCACTCATCAGTTGGATCCTTTCGCCGGGGTGGCGCTCGACGCCGGTTGGGCCAACTCGCCGAACGGGGGTCGGTTGAGCTGTTGGCGGACGGGGGTGAACGGTGGTTGCACGGTATGGCGGCGCTGCCAGTTTGCGCCGTCCACCACCAACGAGTCGCCACTGATGTAGGTGGCATAGGGGGAGCAGAGGTAGGTGGCGGCCCACGCCAGCTCGCGGGGGAACCCCACTCTTCCGGCCGGCACCCGGGAGTCTTGACCCTCGTACTTGCCCGGCACAGCCGCGATAGCCGCCGTCTCGTCCTCGTGGGGCATCAGCCCGGGGACCAGTCCGTTGACCCGAATGCCGTAGGGCGCCCACTCGACCGCCAGGGTCTCCGTGAGGTTCTTGACCCCGGCCTTGGCCGCGGCGGAGTGGGCGAAGCCGGGGCCGCCCGTCCAGGCATAGGACGCCCCCACGTTGACGATGGCGCCATCCCGCTCGGCCGGGATGAGCCGGCGGGCAAGGTCCCTCGAGCAGAGGAAGGTTCCGTTGAGCACGATGTCGACCACGGTCCTCCAGGCGTTCGGGCTCATGTCCTCGGCCGGAACCGGAAAGTTGCCGGCCGCGTTGTTCACCAGTATGTCGATGGGCCCCAGTTCGGACTCCACGGCATCGAAGGCGGTGGCGATGGCATCCGGGTCGCGTATGTCGCACGGTGCAGCCATGGCCCTTCCCCCCGCCTCCTCGACGGCAACCACGCCTGCGGCGCGGTGCTGTTCGTTGCGGCTGAGGATGCCCACTGATGCGCCGAGGCGCCCGAACTCGGTGGCGATGGCCTTGCCCAGCCCGGTGCCGCCACCGGTGACGATGACCACGCTGCCGTCGTAGGTGCCGGCGGACAAGGCGGATGTTCCGAGGGGCGGCGGCTGTCTCAGGCCGGGGGGACTCATGGCGGTGAGCCTAGGTCGCGAGATGACGGTGGGTGTGGGTGCCGGCTGTGGCGGAAAGCCACCGGTCGTACCGTGTAAGGGGGCTGCCTCTGGGTCCTCGGGTAGCCTCGTCGACCGTGGACTTCGACCTCTCTCCCGAACTCGCCGCCCTCCAGGAAAGCGTCCGCCGCCTGGCCCAGGACAAGATCAAACCGCGAGCACGGGAGATCGACACCACCGGCGGGTACCCGACCGACATCTTCGAGGCCTTCAGGGATGCCGATCTGCTCGGTCTCTGCCTCCCGACCGAGTTGGGCGGCTCCGGTGCGGGGATCCTCGGTCTGACCATCGCCATCGAGGAGGTGGCCAAGTACTCCAACTCCGCTGCCCTGATGCTCCTCCTCACCAGACTGCCGGCAGGCCCGATCCTCATTGCCGGCAACGACGACCAGCAGCAGCGGTATCTCCCGGGTATCGCCTCGGGAGAGATGCGGGCCGGATTCGGCCTGTCCGAGTCCCAGGCCGGGAGCGATGTGGCCGGCATGCGCACCAAGGCCGTGCCGGACACCGCCGCGGGCAGCGAGGGTGGCTGGATCCTGTCGGGAACCAAGTGCTGGATGTCGGGCGTGCGGGAAGCCGATTGGTACACGGTGTTCGCCAAGACCGGCGACCCGACTTCCCGGGCCCACGACTCGATCACCGCCTTCATCGTCGAGCGCACGTGGGACGGCGTGTCAGTTGGGCGCACCGACCACAAGATGGGTGTCCGTGGCGTCGATACCGGCGAGTTGCTCCTCGACAACGTGCGGGTGCCCGCCGGCAACGTGATAGGTGAGGTGGGCGGCTTCCGGTTGGCCATGCTCGGGCTCAACGCAATGCGCCCGATCGTCGCCGCCCGGGGGATCGGACTGGCCGAGGGGGCGCTCATGTATGCCACCGAGTACGTCAAGCAACGGGAGGCGTTCGGTCACACCATCGCCGACTTCCAGGGCATCCAGTGGGAGATCGCCAAGGTGGCCGTGGATATCGAGGCGGCCCGCCTGCTCACCTACCGCTCGGCGTGGTTGGCCGACCAGGGCAAGTTCACCAAGGAGTACGTGCCGTATCTTTCTATGGCCAAATACCACGCCACCGAGCTGGCGGTACGGGCCTCCGGACTTGCCGTGCAGCTGCTGGGCGCCGCCGGGTACATGGAGGACCATCCGACCGAGCTCTGGTACCGGGATGCCCGCCAGCTGACCATCGTCGAGGGCACCTCCCAGGTGCAG
>JADGOF010000086.1 GCA_017883105.1 Acidimicrobiales bacterium | reverse complement strand
GACCAACAGAGAGGAACAGATCCGGTGGATCTCTTCGAGTACCAGGGTAAGCAGTACTTCGCCCGATTCGGCATCCCCATCTCCAAGGGAGGGGTGGCCGACACCGTGGACCAAGCCGTCGAGCAGGCCGAGGCTTCGGGCTACCCAGTGGTGGTCAAGGCCCAGGTGAAAGTGGGCGGGCGCGGTAAGGCCGGCGGTGTCAAGCTGGCCAACGATGTGGACGAAGTCCGCACCCACGCCGGCAACATCCTCGGACTGGACATCAAGGGCCACGTGGTCAAGCGACTGTGGGTCGAGCACGCCTCGGACATCGAGCGTGAGTACTACGCCAGCTTCACGCTCGACCGCAGTGCCAAGATGCATCTGGGCATGCTGTCGGCCGAAGGCGGGGTCGAGATTGAGGAGGTGGCGGTCACCAACCCCGACGCCATCGCCCTCATCCATGTCGATCCGGTGGACGGACTGACCGTCGAGGCGGCCCGTGCGTGGGTGGACCAGGCCAACCTGGACGAGCCGGCCCGGGCCCAGGCCGCCGAACTGCTAGTGAAGCTGTACACCTGCTACACCGAAGGTGACTGCGACCTGGCCGAGATCAACCCGCTGATCCTCACCCCCGAGGGCAAGGTCCACGCCCTCGACGCCAAGGTGACCCTCGACGACAACGCCGCCTATCGCCATCCCGAATGGGCGGAGTTCGCCGGCAGCGATGTGGAGGACGAGCGCGAGACCCGGGCCAAGGAGCGCGGCCTCAACTACATCGGGCTCGACGGCTCGGTGGGCATCATCGCCAACGGTGCCGGCCTGGCCATGAGCACGCTCGATGTGGTCAACCAGTGCGGCGGCTCCGCCGCCAACTTCCTCGACATCGGGGGAGGCGCCAACGCCGATGTGATGGCTGCGGCTCTAGAGGTCATCAACTCCGACCCGGAAGTGCGTTCGATCTTCGTCAACATCTTCGGGGGCATCACCCGGGTGGACGAGGTGGCCAAGGGGGTGCTCGAGGCCCTCGAGCGGGTGGAGATCTCGTCGCCCATCGTGTTGCGTCTCGACGGCACCAACGCCGCGGCAGGCCGGGAGATCCTGGCCGACCATCTGTCTGATCGCCTGGTCGCCGAGCCGACCATGCTCGATGCCGCACGCCGTGCGGTCGCACTTGCTGGAGGCCAGTCATGAGCATCTTCGTCGACGAGAACACCAAGGTCGTGGTGCAGGGCATCAGCCCAACCAGCCAGGGCCTGTACCACGGGCTCCGCAACCGGGCCTACGGCACCCAGGTGGTGGCCGGCACCAATCCCAAGCGGGGTGGTGAGGAGATCGAGGACATCCCGGTGTTCGCCACCGTGGCCGAAGCCGTCGAAGCCACCGGGGCCAACGCCTCGTTCATCTCGGTGCCGCCCAAGTTCGCTGCCGAGGCCATTATCGAGGCTGCGGCCGCCGGCGTGCCCTTCGTGGTGTGCATCACCGAGGGCATCCCCGCCCAGGACGAGGCCCTGGCCTACAACCGGTTGATCCGCGAGTTCCCCGACACCCGCCTGCTCGGCCCCAACTGCCCGGGGATCATCTCGCCCGGGAAGTGCAACATCGGCATCACCTCGGGCGACATCGCTATGCCCGGTGGCCCGGTAGGTATCGTGAGCCGCTCCGGCACGCTGACCTACCAGGCCCTGCACGAGCTCAGCCAGCAGGGAGTGGGCCAGACCACCTGCGTGGGCATCGGCGGTGACCCGGTACCCGGCACCAGCTTCATCGACTGCCTCCGGGCCTTCGAAGCCGATAACGACACCAAGGCGATCATGATGATCGGCGAGATCGGTGGCTCCGCGGAGGAAGAGGCCGCCGAGTTCATCGCCTCGTCGGTGAGCAAGCCGGTCGTCTCTTACGTGGCCGGAGTCACCGCGCCCCCGGGGCGCAAGATGGGCCACGCCGGTGCCATCATCTCGGGTTCCAAGGGCACCGCCCAGGCGAAGATGGATGCTCTGGCCGGTGCCGGGGTGACCGTGGCCCTCAACCCGACCGAGGCCGGCGAGGCCATGGTCGACATCGTCCGGAAACTCGGCTGACCGCCGAGCTCCCCAGCGCGGCCGCACTCTCCGGGAGGCCGATCGCCGCAGTCATCTTCGATCTCGACGGCCTTCTCATCGACTCGGAGCCGTTCTGGCGCCAGGCGGAGATCGAAGTGTTCGGCGCGCTCGGCCTTCCGTTGTCGGAGACCGACGTGCGCCAGACCATGGGCCTGCGCATCGACGACGCGGTCGGCCACTGGTGGGTCCGGAATCCCTGGGAGGGGATGACCCCGGTGGAGGTGGAACGAGCCGTCACCGCCCGGGTCGCCGAGCTGATCACGGCGTCGGGTATGCCCATGCCGGGCGCCCTGGAGGCGGTGGCACTGTGTGGCCGGCTGTCGTTGCCGGTGGCGGTGTGCTCCGGCTCTTACGCGGTAGTGATCGAAGCCGCGCTGGCCATGCTGGGCATCGAGTCGGACGTGTCGGTTTGGCACTCGGCCGAGTGGGAGCCGCTGGGCAAGCCCCATCCCGGGGCCTACCTCTCCACCGCGGCCAAGCTGGGCATCGATCCGACCAACTGTCTGGCCCTCGAGGACTCGTTCAACGGGGCCATCTCGGCCAAGGCGGCCCGGATGCGGGTGGTGGCGGTGCCGGAGGAGGCGGCCCACGGCTCGCCACGCTGGGGATTCTGCGATGCGGAGCTGGCGTCGCTCGCCGGGTTCGACGAGACGCTCATCTCCAACCTCGAGGGACGCCCGGTCTGAAACTTTTGCTTCGGAATTGCCCGCATCGTGCCGATGGATCCAGTACGAGGGGCATTCCCTGGGCAGGGGGACCGAGCGACGTACGACCCGCACCGGTGGCAGGCCGAGTGCGGGCTACGTCGCTCGGTCCTGCTGCTGGGGACGCTAGCACCGCGCCTTCCGAGCCGTCGGATGGGCGGATGCCGGCTGCCGATGGGCACGCATCGGCCGCTGGTAGCGTGCGGCCGTGGGCCCCGCCGCAACTTCGGACATCTCTCAGGCCCCCGTGCGGCTGGCCGTCCTGGCCTCGGGCAGCGGCACCATCCTCGAAGCGATCCTCGCCGCCGGCCTCCCGGTCCGTCTAGTCCTCACCGACCGACGGTGCCGGGCCCTCGATGTGGCCTCCGATGCGTCCATTCCGGCCATGCTGGTCGACCGGGCCCGCTTCGGCGGATTCAGCGCCACCTTCGACCGCGAGGGCTACACCGAGGCGGTCACCGGGGCGCTGCAGGCCGACCCCATCGATGTGGTGGTGATGGCCGGATTCGGCACGGTCCTCGGACAGGCGGTCCACTCCGCCTACCCGGGACGCATCCTCAATACCCACCCCGCCCTGCTGCCGGCGTTTCCCGGGTGGCACGCGGTGCGGGACGCCCTTGCCTCCGGGGTGACCGAGACGGGCACCACCGTTCACATCGCCACCCTTGAGATGGATGCCGGCCCGGTGCTGGCCCAGGCCGTCGTTCCCATCCGGCCGGACGATACCGAGGCGGCTCTGCACGAACGCATCAAGACGGTGGAGCGCACGCTCTATCCGGACACCATCCGGACCTTCGTCGACGGGTTGGCGGCCCGGGTCGGCGATGGGCGAGGATCACCACGGGAGGTCACGGAATGAAGGCGCTGTTGTCGGTCTATGACAAGACCGGACTCGAGGTTCTGGCCCGCGGGCTCACCGGCCTCGGGTGGGAGCTGATCTCCAGTGGGGGCACCTCGGCGGCCCTGGCTGCGGCCGGCATCGACCACGTGGAGGTGGCCGATCTCACCGGCGCGCCGGAGATGCTCGGGGGGAGGGTCAAGACCCTCCACCCGGTGATCCACGGCGGCATCCTGGCCGACCGCTCCAAACCCGACCACCTCGACGCTCTCGACCGCCTGGGCATCGGCCTCATCGACATGGTGGTGTGCAACCTCTACCCGTTCTCATCCGATCCGTCGATCGAGCTGATCGACGTCGGGGGGCCGACCATGGTGCGGGCCGCGGCCAAGAACCACGATCACGTCGCGGTGGTCGTCGACCCCGCCGACTACGATGCCGTCCTCGACGAGCTGCGGGATCTCGGCTCGCTCTCCCTCGACACCCGCCAGCGCCTGGCCCGCCACGCCTTCGCCCACACCGCCGGCTATGACGCGGCGATCGTCGAGTGGCTGGACGAGCGGGAACAGGCATCACGTGGCGCGGGCGGTGCTGCCTCCGGGGTCGACGATTTCGACTCGGCGGTACTGCTCCCGTCCACGATCCACCTCACCCTCGAACGGGCCGGCTCGCTGCGCTACGGCGAGAATCCCCACCAGCACGGGGCCCGCTACCGAATCGTTGGTCAGCACTCGTGGTGGGACGATGTGGTCCAGCACGGGGGCAAGGAGCTCTCCTACCTCAACATCTTCGACGCCGACGCGGCGTGGCGCCTGGTCCACGAGCTCCCTTCGGCCGGCGGCGGCGATCGGGCGGTGGCCATCATCAAGCACGCCAACCCGTGTGGAGCGGCCGTGGACACCGACCTGGTCTCCGCCTACAACCGGGCCCTCGAGTGCGATCCGCAGTCGGCGTTCGGGGGCATCGTGGCCATCGGGGGACCGGTGACCGTGGCGGTGGCCGCGGCCATGGCCACCGGCCCCCAGGCCGACGTGATCATCGCCCCCTCGTACGACGACGAGGCGCTGGCCCAGCTGTCGACCAAACGGAAGGCGACCCGTCTGCTGTCTGCGCCCGCTCCCGAGCCGTTGATGCGCCAGTACCGCGGTCTCGGCGCCAGTATCCTCGTCCAGGACACCGACCGTTTCCTGGTGGCGCCCTCGCAGTGGGAAGTGGTGACCCAGGCCCGACCGAACGACGCCCAGTGGCGGGACCTGGCCCTGGCCTGGACGGTCTGTGCCCGCACCACGTCCAACGCCATCGCCATCGTCACCGACGGCCAGGCGGTCGGCGTCGGGGCGGGGCAGCAGTCCCGGGTGGTGGCTGCCGAGATCGCGGTGAACAAGGCCGGGGACCGGGCGTCGGGGGGTGCCGCGGCCAGTGACGCCTTCTTCCCGTTTCCCGACGGCCTGCTGGTACTGGCCAACGCCGGGGTGTCGGCCGTGGTCCAACCGGGAGGATCGATCCGCGACGGCGAGTTGATCGAGGCTGCCGACGAGGCGGGGATCGCTATGGTCATGGCCGGCGGTGAACGACACTTCCGACACTGAGCCCGAGCCGGACATTCGAGCTGCAGAAGAACCGGAGGAGACGGCAATGACAGCAACCCTGCTCGACGGCGAGATGCTCGCGGCACGAATCCGCGGCGAGGTGACCGATCGGGTGGCCCGACTGCGGAGCGCCGGCGTGACCGTGGGACTCGGGACGATTCTGGTCGGGGACGACGGACCGAGCGCTCGGTATGTGGCCATGAAGCACACCGACTGTGCCGAGGTGGGCATCAGCTCCGCCCACGAGCACCTGCCGGTCGACGTGTCCCAGGCCGAGCTCGAGGCGGTGGTGGCCCGGTTCAACGCCGATCCGGCGATCCACGCCTACCTGGTGCAACTCCCGCTTCCCGCCGGCCTCGACGAGGAGCGGGTGCTGTTGGCCGTCGACCCGGACAAGGACGTCGACGGCCTGCATCCGGTCAACCTGGGTCGCCTGGTGATGGGGGCCAACGGTCCGTTGCCCTGCACCCCGGCCGGCATCGTCGAACTGCTCCATGCCAACGATGTCCCGGTCGAGGGCAAGCACGTGGTGGTGATCGGGCGGGGCCTGACCATCGGCCGGCCGCTGGCGCTCCTGTTGGCCATGAAGCGGCCCGGCTGCAACGCGGCGGTGACCGTGGTCCACACCGGGGTGGAGGACATGGCCGGCCTGGTGCGCCAGGGGGATGTAGTGGTGGCCGCCGCAGGACGCGCCGGACTGGTCACCTCTGACATGATCAAGCCTGGCGCCGCGGTGGTTGGGGCGGGCACCTCGTGGGAAGGAAAGAAGCTGTTGTCTGATCTCGACCCGTCGGTGGCCGAGGTGGCCGGGTGGATCACCCCCCGCATCGGAGGCGTGGGCCCGATGACCCGGGCCATGTTGCTGCGCAACGCGGTGCGGGCTGCGGAGCGCTCGGCGTGAGCACCGGAGCCGAGCTCGAGACCGACCAGCGGCCGTGGGGGAGCTACACCGTCCTGGCGGACGACGACACCCACAAGGTCAAGCGCATCGTGGTGCAACCGGGGAAGCGCCTGAGCTATCAGCGCCACGCCCGCCGGTCCGAGCACTGGTTCATCGTGCGGGGGACGGCACTGGTCACCCTGGACGGAGCTCAGGTGGAGCTGGTCGCCGGCGAATCGATCGACATCCCCGTGGAGAGCAACCACCGGATCCCGAACGCCTCCGCAGACGATGTGTTCTTCGTCGAGGTGCAGCTCGGCGACTACTTCGGCGAGGACGACATCGTGCGCATCGAGGACGATTTCGGAAGGACGGACACCTGATGGGCGGCAACCTCGGGCTGCGCAACTGCTTAGCCGTCGTGTGCAGCCTGGTGGTGATGGCGGCCGGCGCAACATCGTTGGCCGGATCACCTGCAGCGATGGCCGCAACCATGGGGGCTCGAGGGGCAGCGGTGGATGTCACCACCACCACGACGGTCCCGACCACCACCACCGAGGTCCCGGCTACCACCACTACGGTTTCGACCACCACCTCGACCACCCTTCCGGTGCGCAACACGACGACCTCGACCTCGACCACCTCCACCACCATCCCGACCACCACGACGTCGTCCAAGACTCCGTGGGCACTGATCGCCCTGATCATCGTGTTGGTGATCGCCATCGTGGTGGTCGCCCTCCTGTTGCGGGCCCGGAAGCAGCGCGGTCAGGAGGCAGCGTGGAGGCATGCGGTGGTTCCGGCCCTGAGCGACGCCCAACTGGCCCGGGAGTCGCTGTTGTCCGAGAACGCAATGTCCGACGATGCGGAGCTCCGTGGTGCGGTGGCCGAGCAGGTGGAGCGGGCCGCTGCCGCGCTCGAACGGTCACTGTCCACCGCACCCGATGACGCGGCGGGCAACGCGGCCACCACCGCCGCAGGGTCGCTGCGCGGGCTGGCCTTCGCCATCGAGGCGGACCGGCTCCTGCGGCACGGCGCGGCGGCTCCGTCGGGGACCCAGCTGGCCCAGGCCGACGAGGCCCGCCGTGCCCGCAGCGCGGAACTGAACACGGCGCTGGCCCGCCTGTCGACCCGCGTCAGCTCGGGTACCGGCTCCTCCACTTCCCGCTGACCGGGTCCCGCCGGGCCGCTGCGGACCGTCCAACCACACACCATGGGTCTCCCGGCCCATCGGCACTAGGCTAGACGGGCTATGACCCGGATTGCCGATCTGCTGGCCAAGGGCCGGACCTACTCGTTCGAGTTCTTCCCGCCGAAGACCGATGCGGAGCAGACCACCTTGGTCAAGACCCTACGTGAACTCGAACCGCTTGGGCCTTCCTTCGTGTCGGTCACCTATCGGGGAGGGGCCGAGTCGCGCAAGCGGACCTTCGATCTGGTCACCGGCATGCTGCGCACCACCACCCTGGTTCCCATGGCCCATCTCATCTGTGTGGCCCACGCCCGCTTGGAACTTGCCGAGATCCTGGTGGCCTACCGGATGGCCGGGGTGGAGAACCTGATGGCCCTGGGTGGCGATCCGCCCACCGAGCCCGGCGAAGGTCCCGGTGAGCTCATCCACGCTTCCGAACTGGTGGAGCTGGCCAACGCCATTGGCGGATTCTCGGTGGGCGTGGCCGCCCAGCCGAGCGGGCACCCGCTGTCCCCCGACCGGGCCACCGATCGCGACCATCTGGCCGCCAAACTGTTCCTGGCCGACTTCGCGGTGACCCAGTTCTTCTTCGAAGTGGCCGAGTACACCGGCCTGGTTGCCGACCTGGCCGCCCGGGGGGTGGACAAACCGGTGCTTCCCGGGATCATGCCGGTCACCAACCTGACCTCGATCCCCCGTATGGCCACCATGGGGGCCGCCGTTCCCCCGTGGATGGTCGACCGGCTGCACCGGGCCGATGAGCAGGGCGGCAAGGACGCCGTCCGTCGCGAGGGCGTGGCGATCGCC
>JADGOF010000085.1 GCA_017883105.1 Acidimicrobiales bacterium | reverse complement strand
ACCCCGACGACTTCGGGCGATTCGTCGGCCAGCACAATTGGAAGGATCCGGTGGGCATGTACATGTTGGCCCAATCCGCCGATTGGCTCGCAGGCCACGAGTTTGCCTACCGATGGACAAAGACTCGAGCGGTGGCGTCATGAGCGAACCGTGCCCTACCTGCGGTCATCGACGCGACGAAATCGGCGAACTGCGCCAGGACAGACACGCCGCCGAAGTATCGGCGCTGGCTGAGCGGATCGAGCGCCTAGAGGGCACCGCGACGCCTGCACGGCGACTGAGGCTGGTGGGGCCGTCGACTGAGTGACCGACTCCGTACCTCACCCTGCGATGGCCCCCGGTTCGCCGGGGGTCTTTCGCTACGCTGGCGGATGCGCGGCTGGAGGGGCGAATTGGCCCTCGATCGCCTCTCTCAACAGTCCGCCAATCGGGACCAATACATTGAGCGGCAATGAACTGCCGATTTCCGTTCCGTCGGGAAACATCATCGAAGCAGTTATCGCGTACTCTCCGTACTCCGGGAGGGAGAAGACAAACTCCGCTGGAATCGTGAGCTCGGCTGGCAGATCCGGCAACGGCTTGGCCACGATCGGAATGGCCAGTTGAGAGCCAGCGACGGGCACTCCCGACGGTGATGTGATGCTGAATCTCACGGTGACCTGGGTGCCGGGGACCAAATCGTTCTCTTCCTCGACGACGTTGAAGAAGATGGATCGCTTTGTCTGCGCGGGCAACGTCGCGGTGAAGACCAGGTTCTGGCCGATTCGGATTGCCGAGTAGGCACCACTGGCATCCTGAGCGATTCCTTCTGCAAGAAAGAACGCCGACACTTTCATCAGGAGACATCCTCCAGAACCTTTGACTGTGCACTGTTGGATCCGCTCTCAGTCACGGGCTGAAACTGCTGAAACGTGGTTCTCGGCTCGTGGATGACACCCCCAGCCTCTTCCTCAGAGGGCTCGACGCATCCGTGAAGCTTGTAACCCAATGCGTCAATGATTTCCGACACTCGCCAGAGAGAGGTCCGCTGGTAACCGTCCGCCTCATATCTCTGGATCTGCTGCTCAGCTATTCCAAGAGCGTCGGCGAGTCGCGCCTGAGTCCAGTGATGGGCGATACGGGCCTTGACCAGGCACTCACCGATATCGTCCGATTCGGTGATCTCGAACGACTTGGAGTATCCAGCCTTGATCGCCTCGTAGTCACGAATTTCGAGGTCCAGCTCGTCGGCATACTCCGTGTAGACGGCATTCTCTTGGCTATCGCCATTAGCGGCGAAGCTGCGAGCCTCATCACGCTGGCGTTTTGCTACCGCGAGTTGTTGGTCATTTCGTAACATCTACATTGCCTTCCATTGTCAGAAGAATGATTCCCTTGACTACGCCAGGCTCATCCTTTTGGAACCAGTCCTTGATCGGAATCCGTGCAAGACCTTGCGGCGATGGATGTTTCCAGAGGTCGACTCGATAGATGTCCTTTGTTTCTTGCCGATTGTTCGAAGCAACTGATCCCCAAGAGGATGTATCGGCACCTTCCGGCGGCACATATACAACGTCGACATCCTTGGGACGTGGTTTGTCGGTCACGAATCCACCGTCGATCCAGATCGTGTCCACTCCGTGATCGATGAGTTGGTCCACTACCCGGCGCAGTCCGGTCATGATCTCCCTCCTTCGGATGTTGGTGGCGAACCTGGCTTCAATCTCGTCGAGGGTGGCGGGATGTTCACCAGGGGGCAGATAGCCGTACTTAGGGGTCGATTCAAGCATCGTCGGCCTTCCCGCACAACTTTAGTGTTGTGACAGGAGATTTCCACCGCGGCGTGCCCATGCTCTGGGTGTTTCCGCTCCAGGGTCTGATGCTCTGACCCGAAGCGCTCCACGATTCCACCAATTCGTCATCCTCCCCGGGCTCGTGGAATCGTAACCACAGAGCCAGGCTGGCGGCCACCGCGGCCAAGGACCTCTTCGCCCGCTACGCCGAACGGATGATCATCGAGAACGAGCTCGACGCCGACATCTCGGGCTTCGGCCTAAACGCGTTGTCGTCGGGGCTCCCCTTGAACGTGGACCTCGACACGACGCTCACCGTGGCGGCCGGCAACTGCTACCGCCTCTTGGCACGCACGCTGCCCCGCTATGAGCTGGCCACGCCCGACCGGATCTGGCGCCACTTCCTCGACAACACCGGGAGCGTCACCGTGGCCGAGGACCATGTCCGCGTTGACCTGGCGCTACGGACCTACACTCCCGTGCTCATTGACGCCGGCTTTCCCGAACACGACATCCCGATTCCGTGGTGGGGCGGGCGCAGCCTCCGCTTCGGCTTCCCCCCACGTTGACCTCAGAGGGTCAAAACCTCAGGGGAATTATCGTCCCGAGGATCGAGGTTAGCGGACTCACTCTGCTTCCGGATTATCGGGACGGGCTGGTGATGATTTTTGGGGGTACAAGGTCGCAGCGATCGGAGGGCCACTACGCTGCTGGTTCGGGGCACGAATCCTCCTGATACTGGATTTCAAGCATCGACGGAGGTTGCCGTGGCAAGCGTCCCCAAGTACCCGATCAAGGCAGCCAGCCTTGACCAGCTCATCGGCGAGCCTGACAACGACCCGGATGCGGCAGGCGGATTCGCCGCATCCAGTCCCCCAGTAGCGATGATCGGCCGGCGGATACTGCATGTCTGCGACTCACTGCAGATGGGGGGCGCCGAGCGGGTGCTTATCGGACTCGCTGCTGGGCTCGTCGCTCGGGGTGCCCGAGTGACCGTGGCCTGTTCGGTCGGCGGGTCGCTGGCGCTGGAGGCGGAGCGGGCCGGTGTCGACGTCCGGATGCTTGGAACCGGTCTGGCCAAGCGGCGCCTCGATGCCGCCTTCGCCGACGCGCTTACCCGGCTGATCGTGAACGAGCCTCCCGATTTGGTGCACACGCACATGTACGCCAGCACGGTCGCTGCGACGCTCGCCCTACAGCAGTCCCGCATTCCGCTGGTGGTGCATGAACATAGCGAGGCAGGCTGGCGTGACTGTGAGGCGCGCCGCCGCGCCGCCGTAGCCTACCGCCGCAGCGCCGTCGTGATCGCCGTGTCGGGGGCGATCCGACGCCGGCTTGTCGATGTCGACGGAGTTGCGTCCGCGAAGGTCCGCGTGATACATAATATGCTGCCGCGGCTACCGGGCCGTGCGGGCGCCGTCGTAGGCCTGCCTCGACCGGATGGTCCGCTCGTCGGGGTCGTCGCCCGGCTGCAGCCAGAGAAGGGTGTTGCGGTCTTCGTGCGAGCGGCGGCGCGCCTCGCGCAGAGCGTGCCCGATGCGGGCTATGTCGTAGTTGGCGACGGCCTGCAGCGTGGCATGTTGGAGAGGCTCGCCGCCGACCTCGGAGTGGCGGTGACGTTCCTCGGATTCCGCCCGGACGGACCCGCGTTGGTCGGCGGACTGGACCTACTGGTCATCCCGTCTCTCAGCGAGGGCACTCCGCTGGTTCTGCTCGAGGGGGCCGCCGCGGGCGTTCCGGTGGTCGCTACCACTGTCGGCGGTATCCCTGAGCAGGTCAGCGACGGGATCGAGGGCTTGTTAGTGCCGCCCGGCGACGACAGGGCCCTGGCGGACGCCTGCCGACGCATCTTGGCTGACCGGGCGTTCGGGGCCCGGCTTGCCGCCGCCGCCGCCGACCGCCTGCGGCAAGCCGATCCCGAGGCCGCGGTCAACGCCGTAGCGGATCTCTACACTCACGTGCTTCGGGTACAGCCGGAGCCGGCGGAGACACCATGAGCACCTCCGCCGGGGAGAGCTCAGCAGCGAGCGACCCTGGCGGGCTCGTCATCCGCACGGCGCGGGCAGACGATATCGACCGGGTCCTGGACCTGCTGACGCACTATGACCAGCCCCGGGCGGCCTTTGAGCCTTGGTATGAGCACGACCCGGCCTACCGACCGGAGCAGTCGTGGCTTGCGGAGACGCACGGCCGACTGGTAGCGCACTTGCGGATCTACCCGCGCCGGCTACGCCTCGGGGGCGGCGCCACGATGACGGTTGCCGGCATCGGCAACGTCATCACGGCCCAGGAGGCTCGGCGACAAGGGCACGCGGACCGGCTGCTGCGGGCCGCCGTGAGCGCGGCGGCCGATGCCGGATACGCTTACTCGCTGCTGTGGACGCACCTGCCGCAGCTGTACTCGAGGCACGGCTACGGTGAGGCGCCCGAGGAGATCCTGCACGCGGTCACTGGACTGCCCTCCGCTGACGCATGCGTACGCCCCGCCAATGACGCCGACCTGCCAGTTGTCGCCGAGCTGGAAAACCGGTTCGACGTCGATCGGTCCGGTCCCGCAGTGCGCGACCTCGCCTTCTGGCGCGGCTCGCGCAACTGGCTCGGTGATGACGTGCTGGTTAGCGACCGGTCCGGCCGCGTCACCGGTTATGTCCGACGCCGCGTCGAGCGGGATCACGTAAACGTGGTCGAGCTCGGCGTTGCTACCGACGACCTGCACCTCGGCCGTGTCCTGCTCGCCGCGGCTGCCCAACCCCGGCAAGGCCGGCTTCGCGCCAGCCTGCCGCCGTCCCTTCGGCGCGCACTCGACCCGTGGCAGTCGGCGGTCCGGGATTCGCCGGGTCTGATGGGGCGCCCATTGTCGCTTCCGGCCCTCGCCAGCGCGCTCAGTTCAAACTGGTCGTCCCGTCTACGTGCGGTCCAGCATCCGCGAGATGTGGTTGTGCCAATCACCCTGCCCGGCCGCCTGGCCAGCTTGCGGATCAGCACGGAAGGTGTGCGGGCCATGCCCGAGCTCGCTGCCGCCCCGCCGCTCGACCCCGGCGCGCTGACCGCGCTCGTGCTGCGGGGCTGTGACGCCCGCACCGTCCTCCTTCTCGGTGATCGTGCCGACATCGATGACCTCTCCGCCATCGCACCCGCCCAGGACTTCGTGCTCTGGCCGACCGACGCGTTCTGAAGTATGACCGCTGGGCTCGAGATGGTCTGGCGTAGCCGTGACCTCCCACACGTGGAAGCCATATCGGTCGTCATTCGGCACCTCACCCGGTCCGGCCCCCGCCGCCACGCTTTGCGCAGGATACCGGCCGCTAAGGGTCCACGCCTGATTAATACGCGCGTAATATCCTGGCCGGGTGCAGGTCATCAAGGACGGACTCGCGCGATTCTTCGAGGTGCTCCTTCCCCATACCAATGAGCTCCAGCGCCGGGTGGTTGCCGGGGCGATGTCCGAGATGCTGGGGCGGGGCGGCAAGACCGCGGTCGCCACTGCGTCGGGGATGAGCCGCAACACGGTGATCAAGGCCGAGGGTGAAGTGATCGCAGGCATCGAGCCGTCGTCCCGATTGCGTGCTGTAGGCGGTGGTGACAAGTCGTTGCTCGACACCCAGCCCGGCCTGCTCGCAGCGCTCGACGAGCTGGTGAACCCCGCGACCCGGGGCAACCCGATGTCGAAGTTGCGCTGGACGTCCAAGTCCTCGACGAAGTTGGCCGCAGAACTGGTCGATCAGGGTTTCGAGGTCTCCTCCCGGTCGGTGCTCCGCCTGTTGCATCGGTTGGGCTATTCGCTGCAGGCCGACGCCAAGGTGACCGAGGGGAGACAACACCCCGACCGTGACGCCCAGTTCCGCTACCTGAACGACATGGCGACCGGCTTCATCGACGACGGCCAGTCGGTGATCAGCGTCGACACTAAGAAGAAGGAACTGATCGGCGACTACGCCAACGGCGGCGCCGAATGGTCACCGGAAGGACATCCCGAACGGGTCCAGGTTCACGACTTCGCAGACCGGGCCCTCGGCGATCATGCCAAGGCCATCCCCTATGGGATCTACGACGTGACCAACAACGAAGGATGGGTCAATGTCGGCGACACCGCCGACACCTCCGAGTTCGCCGTCGAGTCCATCCGGCGCTGGTGGAACCAGATGGGACGGGACCGGTTCCCCGACGCCGACCGACTGATGATCACCGCCGATGCCGGTGGGTCGAACGGCTATCGGATTCGGGCGTGGAAAGTGGAGCTGGCCAAGCTGGCGGACGAGACCGGCCTGCGCATCACCGTCTGTCACTACCCACCCGGCACCTCCAAGTGGAACAAGATCGAGCACCGCATGTTCAGCTTCATCACCATGAACTGGCGGGGCAAGCCGCTCACCACACTCCGCACCGTGATCGAACTGATCTCGGCCACCTCCACTACCACCGGACTCACCATCAAGGCCGACTACGACCTCAACTGGTATCCGAAGGGCGTCAAGGTCACCGACGCAGAGCTGGCTGCAGTCCCTCTCGCGCCCCACGAATTCCAAGGGGCATGGAACTACACCATCAGTGCGCAATCAGACCCGGCGTGAGGCCTAAGCTGGTAGAGCTGCCGGGCGTGGCCTGGCGGTCGTGGCCGAACGTGAAGCGGCCACGGGTGGCGAGCACCGACCGACTCGCCCTCGATGAAGCTCAGGATCTCCTGACCTTGATCGTCTTCGCCCAGGCTCGGGGCGAGCAGACGAAGCTGACGGCCTCAGGTACCGAAGCAACTCATGGATGACTTTTCCTTTACGGGCCAGGCGACCGGCATAAGGTGTCCCCGACTCGGAGCACCTCGCGGACGTTGCCATCCGCAATGGTTGCTCCATACCAAATCCGTCATCGTGCCCGGCCGCTCACGCGAGTTGGGACATTGTCTACACTCGTGATCCCAACAAGAACCTCTGCGACGTGTAGGCCTTCACATCGTTTGCGTGGGCTGATTCGACCCGGATCCCGGCGCTCTGAAGGACTGGCAGCGGTGGGAGCGACGCGGCCGGGCATTGGGAGTGGAGGGCGCGGCCCTCAAGCGCTGAAGGCGTTGCGGCTTGCTCCTGGTGGCAGCCTCCCAGTGCTCAACGGCGTTGTCATAGAAGACCTTGCGACGCAGAGAGATGCGGTCTGCCGTGCCTACTTCGGGAACGTGACGAGCAAGGGTGGCAGCGGTCTCGAAATTTGCGAGCTGTGGGTAGAAGAATTGTTCGAGGTATCGCCGGGGGTCGCAGGGCCAGAACACATCAGAGGCGTACATCAGCATGTCCGCCGGCAGCATGTCGAGCGCTTTGCGGACCGAGTCGATCTGCCAGTCGGCTGGGCAGCCGAACGACAGATCCGCTTTCAACTGCCATCGGTCCCTCCTGTTCGCAGCGGCGTGGAAGGTCTCCATGGCCAAGGTCGCAATGCATTCGTCTACCCACGGCCAGGACAGGTGAGCGAGGTGGCCATGGAAGCCCGGAACGAGGTGAAGTCCCTCATACGCGGCAGGCCGGCAGAACCGACTCGAGCGCTCGTCGAGGAAGATCCCGGAATGAAAGGCGACGTACATCCCGAGATCAGCCAGAGTCGACCACAGCGGTAACAGGCGCTCATCGTCGGGCGACCAGCGGTCGGGAACCATCTTGATGCCACGAATTCCCAGCTCCTCGTAACACCGGCGACCCTCATCGACCATCAGGCTCACAGCTTGTTCTGCATCGCCTCCGGCGAGCGCCGGGTTGGGATTGAGGACGGCGAAAGCCAGGAGTCGCTCGGGTGACGCTGCACAGAAGTGGGCGATGTAGTCGTTGTGACGACGAACGTCATCCATGTGCTCGTCGGTCAGTTCGAGACTGTGGACAGACAGCAGCGGCGCGAAGCAAAACGCTTGTTCCACGCCGCACTCATCCATCGTGTGCACGACGTCGTTGGGGTCGCCGTCATCATCGGGGCCGGACGTGTGCGTGTGCACATCGATGATCGGAAGACGGTCATAGAACACCCCTAAGCGTTCAGTACGGGCCACGTCGATTCTCCTGACGGTAGGTCGCTCTCGAGGGGTCGAGATCCAAGTCGGATTGTGGCACGATCTGGCCCACCCTCGCCATGCGCGAGGACCCACAAATTGTCGCAGCCCCCGACCACTGGCTCGCCACCCTCATCCAGGCCCTGGAAAAGCGGTTAGCCTCGATCCTCGGGAACACGTGGGTGGAAGACCTCGGGTGTTCCTGTCCGTTCGGCCGGTGAAGGCCCCCAGGGGCTCTGTTGCATTGAGTGCGAACCTGGCTCCGAATCTTGGGGTCCGTGCCTGAGCGGTGATTGAGCGAGGCTCTCGAGGTGAGACATCGCCGTGTGA
>JADGOF010000084.1 GCA_017883105.1 Acidimicrobiales bacterium | reverse complement strand
GCCAGAGGTCATAGGGGCGTGTCGGCTCCCACGAAAGTAGGTCCTCGGTGATCCATGCCACTCGGGGATCGTTGCCCACCCGTTGACGGCTGGCTCGGAGGGCAGCGTCAGAGATGTCGAGGATCGTCAGATCGGCGAAGCCCCTGGCGAGCAGCCGATCCACGAAAACCGACGCACCACCCCCGATGTCGAGCACACCGGCCTCGGGCGTGACGCCGAGCACGTCGACCAGTTCCAGTGATACGACCGGCTCAGGCTGATACCAGCTCACCACGTCTGGATCGCTTCCCTCGTAGACCTCTTCCCAGTGTCTGGCTCGTTGATCAGCACCTGCAAGGTGGTCGGTCACCCGCGTCAGCCTAATGATGGTCGGCGGCGACTGGGCATTCGCCGGGTTCGCTCCACGCTGCCCTACCCGCGCCGGGGTGTCACGTTCGTCGAAGCAAGTACCTGAGCGTCCACAATGGAGGGAGAATGCATGCCGTGAAGGTGCAACTTCTCTACTTCGACGGCTGCCCCAACTGGACCGTGGCCGAAGAGCGACTCCGAGGTGCACTCGAGCGCGTTGGCGTTCCGGCAACGATCGAGCGATATCTCGTCGACACCCCGGCAACAGCCGAACGACTGCAATTCGTCGGCTCGCCGTCGGTTCTACTCGACGGTCGAGACCCCTTCCCTTCGGTTCCCGGCACCTTTGGGATGACGTGCCGGATCTATGACTCTCCCGGGGGGCCATCAGGGGCACCGACCATGAAACAGCTCGTCGATGCCGTCAAGGAGGCGGCCTCTGCCTAGGCTCCACCAGCCCCGAGGTGGTGGAGCCACAACCAGACGGTGCAGGGCCCGGAACCCGGGTGGATGAGCATGACCAGCGGTCAGGCGCAGATTGCCGGGCGATTACATCTTCATGGTCGTCTCGACCAGGTCGTAGCCGAGGTCGAGGTGGACACCGTCGGGGTTCTTGAGATCTGCCTCCCTGTACCAGGAGGCAGGTGCTTCAGGGTGTGGTCCAGTCACCCCGACGCTTCCCAAGCCGAATCGGGCAACTATCGCCGCGGCGAGGCCATTGGTGTAGGTGGCGAGGACGGTCGCAGTGGAGTTCTTGGGCAGTGAGAAGTAGGGGCCACCCTGGAAGTAGATTCTGCGGTCACGACCGCGCCAGCGTATGGTGACCAGTGGGTCGCCGATCGTCCGAACGGTTGCGCCGGGTGACGTGATGTACTCGCTGCTGTCTTTGGGCAGGATCTCATAGCCAGGGTTGAAACCGGCGAGGAAGCCCCCCATGCAGAACCCGATGTAGTGGCCGCCGCGGATCCAATTGCGGATTGCGCCGGCATGGGGCCGCATCGCCACCCAGGCCAAGTCGAGATCGTCACCTCCGCCAGGTTGCGCATAGAGCGATTCGGTCTCCAATGCACTTGCCGACAACTGCATCTGTTCATCCGGCCCGCAGTACACGGTACGGAACGGAGTGGGCGCGGTCTGGAGGAGCCTTGCCACCGCCTCGGCACAGCCTTTGAAGGCTGCCGGACCACGATAGATCAGCGCCAGGGGACGATCCGGAGTGTTCGCGTTCCTTGCGGAGGATGTGTCCGATCCACACGCCGCGGCGAGACCGAGGATTCCAAGTGGAGCGACGCTGGTCAGCAACGCTCGCCGGCTGATGCCCTTCGCGGTGGCAGGATGATCGGTCTTGCGGGGCCAACGTGGCTGTTCAACAGCTCTGAATCCTCCATTGCGACAGCATGGCATCAGCCACCCTCGGACACTGACGAATCCCGGCTCGAATGTTGTGGGCCGTTGACCTGGCGAGCACAGATACCCGGGAGCGGTCGGGTCGGTGTCGAGGGACAGTCCTCACCGCCGACTCGAGCGGGGATGTGGGGCGTACGCTGAGTCTCGCCCGGTGAGAGGAGCTGCACGTGGCGCTATCTTCGCGACAACTGCCCGCCAACTCCCATGGCTGGCACGGTGTCGGCAATGGACGGATGAGCCCATGCGATTGATTCCTCGGCGGGTCGAGGCGCTCCTCAGTGCCTCCGGCGGCGAGCAAGCCCTATCGGCCGCGCTGACCGGGTCCGAAGCCGGGTTGCAGCTCGGGCCGCTTGCAGTCGACGTCTCGCTCGCCGGAACGGAAGTGGACTGGTCGTTGGCGAATCGCAGCGACTCTCCAGTGCGGGTTCGCGCCATCGCGCTCGTGTACGAACTGATTGACATTGTGGTGCCGTTGCGCATGTTCCGGAATGGCTACCAGTCCTGGTCCCCGACCGCCATAGCCACTTTCGGCATCGACGTCGATCCTTCAGTGCTCGCCGACTTGGAGTTCCTGCAGGCCACCCAACATGCCGACCAGCGCCGGGCCCGGGATGGGGAGTTGCGCTCCGAATGGGTCACCTTGCTCACGGATGCCGGATCCTCGGGACCCGACCGGCCCCTGCTGGCGGGTTTCGACGGCGGCGACCGGCACGATGGAACGTTCCGGTTGCGCGCCGACGGTCGAACCACTGAACTGTGGTGCGAGGCCTTCTTCGGTGATGCCACGGTTGCCGCCGGGGAGCACCGGGCCCTGCATGGGATCGTCCTCGACGACGGTGACGGTGACGACGGGCCGACCAAACTCAGCTCTTGGGCGATCGGCGTAGGGCATAGGCACGGAGCACGAGTACAGGCGCCGTACCAAGTCGGATGGTGCAGCTGGTACCAGTACTTCCACGACGTCACCGAAGCCCACGTGAGGACGAACCTGAACCTGGCTGCAGCCTGGCCCTTCGACGTGTTCCAACTCGACGACGGGTATCAGCGGGCCATCGGGGACTGGCTCACCACCAACCACAAGTTCCCGTCCGGTCTCGACGACATCGCGTCCACGATTTCTGTGCACGGCCTGACTCCCGGCGTGTGGCTGGCACCGTTCCTTGCGGCCCCCGACTCGCAGGTGGCCATCCGGCACCCCGAGTGGATCGCCCGCAGGGTGGTCGATGGCGTCGACAAGGGACCGCTGCGCACGTGGTGGAACCCACAGTGGGGCGGTGGTGAGGACGGCTTCATGTATGGCCTCGACACAACCCACCCCGAGGTCGCGGCACACCTCGAATCGGTGGCCGCCGACCTGGTCGACGCCGGGTTCACCTACCTCAAGCTGGACTTCACGTTCTCGCCCAGCGTCGACGGTGGCTACCACGACCAATCGTGTACGCCTGCCCAGAGGGTCCGGGCCGGATTCGACGCGATCCGGCGCGGAGCGGGCGAGAGCGCCTTCATCCTGGGCTGTGGCGTCCCTCTCTCCAACGTTGTCGGCGTCGTCGACGCCAGCCGCATTGGCGAGGATGTGGCACCGAAGTGGGCCCTGGGGCCCACCGAGGAGATTGTGGCCGGCTACCTCGACGTCCAGCCGTCGACACAACGAGCGTACGTGAATACCCTCACCCGGGCGTTCATGCACCGACGCCTCTGGCTTAATGATCCGGACTGCATCATGCTGCGCACCGAGGACACCGAGCTCTCACCGGCGCAGATGCGTACCTGGGCTCGCACAGTGGCCGTATCCGGCGGAATGGCACTGGTGTCGGATGACCTGGCGCTCCTCGACGACAATGCCCGACAGGTGCTCGATGACGTCCTGGAGATCGGTCGGGTCTGTGACGACGAAGCCATCGCCGGACGGCCGGCCTGCTGTGATGACCTACTGGACTGGGCCCTTCCTAAATGTTTCGCGGCTATCGGTTACCAACTGAACGTGCAACCAGCGGAGGGCACCTCGACTCTCAGACGTTCATGACCCGACGCACCACGACGCCATCGCTCAACAGCCCGGCAAGCTGCCCAGAAGATTTCCCGATGGACCCGACCAGTGGCACCTCGACCGGACTTCGCGCGTTGTTGGCCTCTGCATGCGGGACTCGTCACTTGCCGGCGGTACCCCAAGTGCGTGTTCAGTGCCACCGCAGGCGCGACGACCGTCGCAACTCGACCTGTGCATCAATTCAGTGAAGGTCCACCGCGATCGGGCCGTCGGGGTCCAGACTTGGATGCAGCCACACCGGTGCAGAGCGGGGGTGGCGTTCAAGACCAAGGAGAGTCACGACGATGAGCGTTGGCCGAGCCGTCCATCAACTGCGGAAACGCAATGCTCGCAGTCAGTCGACCCAAGGCGAAGGTCGACGTCATGTGCGCCGCCTCGGGGCAACCCTGCCGGCGGCGATGCTCCTGGTCGTTCTGGCCGTGGCCGTTTTGCCCTCTGGATCGATTGGCCCCAAAGGTACACCGCTCGCAACGCAGAACATGGTGGCAAGGGCGTCGGTGGACTCGGGGTCTGGCTACTGGCTCGTTTCCTCGACCGGACAGGTCTACGCCTATGGCGGAGCGAAGTACTACGGCGGCCTGGGCGGACAGCACCTCAACAAGCCGATCGTCAGCATGGCATCCACCCCTGACGGCAGGGGCTACTGGCTATTCGCCGCCGACGGCGGCGTCTTCGCCTTCGGCGACGCCCCTTTTTCCGGCTCCGCAGGAGGAACGGGTGCGTCCGCACCAGTAGTCGGTGGGGTGAGTTCCCAGGGGGGAACCGGTGTCACGGGACCGGCGGGACCGAAGGGGGCAACCGGTGCCACCGGACCGGCGGGGCCTACTGGCATGTCGGTGTTCGCGGAGTTCTACGCACTAAGCCCTCCGGACAACAGTGCCACCATTCCTTCAGGCGCTGCGGTCCAATTCCCCCAGGACGGGCCCCAGGACGGTTCGGGAGGGATCACCAGGACCAATGGGACCACATTCGATCTCGCGGCCATCGGCACCTATGAGGTGTCGTTTCAGGTTTCTGTCAACGAGCCTGGTCAACTCGAATTGACCCTGAATGGGGCCGAACAGCCGTACACCGTGGTGGGGCGGGCTACCGGTACCTCGCAGATCGTCGGGGAAGCGTTGATCCGGACCACGGTCACCGGCTCATTGCTCACGGTTGCCAACCCATCAGGGGAGTCCGTTGCATTGACCATTACCCCTCTTGCCGGAGGAACGCATGCGGTCAGCGCCTCAGTTGTGATCCGAAAGCTCGGATGATCTCGAGTACCTCAGACTCATTCTGAACGACAGGGGGCGGAGACCCCAGATCACCGCCGGGGCCGCCTTCTGCATCGCTCACTGCATGAGCTGGCGCTCGGCGCTCAGCTGGGCATGGATATCTGCTTGGACGGAGCATCGTCGCAACGAACAGGTCGTCGCGATTCTGCAGCGCTTCGAATGCCATGTCGACGAGCCGCGTGGTGGACACCAGCGGCATCGAAGGCGCGAACAGCGAAGGTGTGGCTCCGACGCAACCGGGGCAGCGCGCGCCTGTTGCCGGAGGGCCCGCTCGCTTACGTGCGCGCGTCGGATACGACGGAGAGGGCCGTGTGTCAATGGTAAGGGCGCTCCCCTATCGGCAGCTGGGTGGATCCAGGGCGGCCTTCCCTCGACTGTGGATACCTACTTAGATGATTCCATGGCAGCAATCGCCCGGCTCGCGGCCGTGTCGTTGGACAGCTCGGATCCCGTTGGCCTTGCCACGTTCTACCGCCAGCTGCTCGATCTTGAAGTGTTCTTCGAATCAGAGGACTTCGTGGCGCTCAAGGGCGCAGGGATCCTCATCACCACGCAGAGGGTCGAGGACCACCGAGCACCCAGCTGGCCCGGTGGGCCGGCACCCAAGCCGCTGCACCTGGAGCTCGCCGTCAGCGATCTCGAAGAGGCAGAGGCACAGGACACTGGCCATCGGGGCCACGAAGTCCGACACCCAGCCGAATCCGGATCACTGGCGAGTGCTACTGGACCCCGCTGGGCACCCTTTCTGCATCAGCACTCTGATACCCGAGGTCTGACACTCGACAAGATCTTCAATTGATCGAATGTCACGATCTGGACGGGCACGGGTCCGACCTGCACGTGATCGAAAGGTTCGGACAGAGAACCATTCTTCGAGCAACGTGAGGCTGAGGCGCCCAACCACGGACACCCGGGCCACGTTCGCAGGTGAGCCTACGGTTTCAATGGTCTCAAGTCGGTTATCCGATGCGCCGATATCGAGTTGTGTGTGAACGTCGGCAGACAACGCGCTCCCGGAAGACGATCAATGATCGACGCTTGAAGGGAACGGGCCCAGCAAGTTCTGGGCCCATGTCTCCCACCAGTTCAGCCTGCTCGGGTACCGACGGCAGAGCTGAGCTCTCTGAAGAACTGATCCGTCTTGCGTATCTCTGTCAGGCCGGAGTACTCAGCGAGATCGAGTTCGGGGCAGCCACGGCCCGTGTGCTGGCTGAGCACGGAATCCGACCTCCGGCCGACTGAGCCTGGCCGCTCGATCAACGGCTCAGATCCCCCCACCTGCACACGCCACAGACATGGTGCCGATGTCTTCGGCCATTCCAGTTGGGCCACGATGACTCTGACCATGTGAACGCTGACCCGAACGCCAAGCAGCCAGATGGTTGTATGGCGAAGGGGCCGGGCTGGTAAACGCTCGGGCCGCCCCCTGCCGGAAGTCGTTCGTTCTGGGCAACTGCCCACAGCGGGGCGTGTCACGCCCGCGCTTGAACTGGCACTACCGCCGCGTATGGGTAACATGCGATGCCGGGCCCGTTGAGCGAGGATCCGCCGCCACGTTCCGGGCCCGGCAACTTCGCACGCCGCCTTGGCTCATAGTGACATCAGCGAATCCAATTCGTGTCCAACATCTCGACCCGTCATCCCCATGTCAGTACGACCTGATCGGCGGTCCTTTCTTGGCCAACACCCCAGGTCAAGTGGGTCAGCGCCAGAATGGCCACGATGCAACCGGAGGGAACGGTCCCGGACAGGTGCCCAGTGCGCTGGTCGCTCAGGCGGCCCCCGACAGGTGTCATCACGCAATCCAACCGGAGTCCAAGATCGAGTCGGCAACTACTATTCGGCCCATAGGCGGACAGTAGCGAAAGAGGCACGGACCGTGGGCACACGTTTTGGGGTCTTGGGACCCGTGGAGGTTGAGGGCGCGGCCGGTCCCATCGCAATTCGCGGAGCCAAACGGAGAGCATTGCTGGTTCGATTGCTGGTTGCGGCCAATCAGCAGGTTCCGATCGACCGGCTGGCCGACGACCTATGGGATGGGGCACCTGGGCTTGGCGCTGCTTCCACCCTGGCGAGCCACATCTCGCTCCTGCGCCAACTGCTCGGCCCCGAGAGGATCGCCAACCACCTCGGCAGCTACCGCCTCACTGTCGACCCGGGCGAGCTGGACGTCATCGAATTCGAGTCCGCGGTCACTGCCGGTCAACTGGCCATTCGCCAGGGCAACCTCCGCCAGGCAGCCGATCAATTCGAACTGGGCCTCGGGCACTGGCGCGGTCCTGCGCTCGCCGATGTGGGCGGAGCTGGGTGGGCCCAGGGGGAAATCGCTCGGCTCGAGGAGCTGCGATTCGGAGCGGAGGAATCGCTTCTCGACACCCGCATGGCACTCGGTCTGCACCGAGAGGTCGTGGCTACCGCCGAAGCCGCGGCCAATGCGCAGCCCCTGCGAGAGCAGCGATGGGCGACACTGATGTTGGCTCTCTATCGGTCCGGCCGCCAGGCGGATGCCCTCCGCACCTACCAGCGCCTCCACCGACTCCTCAGCGACGAACTCGGCCTCGAGCCGTCCACCGAACTGACCGCCCTCGAAGACTCGATCATTCGTCACAGCCCGGAATTGGATCGAACCAACTCTGTCGGACCATCGAAGGCCGGTGGCACGTCGACGGCAGTCACGCCGCCACCGGTCGTGGCACCTGCGACTACGCCGACTTCGGGGACGGTCACCCTGGTGTTCGCCGACTGGGTGGGCTCCACGACCCACTCCACCAACATGACGGTGGACGGAGCTGAAGCCCTCCGCCACACCCATCACGCCGTCCTGCGTGATGCGGTCGCCAAGCATGGAGGCCGCGAGGTCAACGCCCTGGGCCATGACCTGATGGCGGTGTTCTCCAGCCCGTCAGCCGCCCTTGCCGCTGCCGCGGCCATGCAACAGGGGATCGAGCGTCAGAACCGACGATCCACGGTGGGTGTCGGGCTACGCATCGGGTTGTCCGCGGGCGAGGTGAGCTTGGAGAACGGGGACTACTACGGCGACCCCGTGGTCGAAGCGGCTCGGCTGTGCGGACTGGCCGAAAGTGGACAGGTTCTGGTGGCCGGTCTGGTACGTACGTTGGCCGGACG
>JADGOF010000083.1 GCA_017883105.1 Acidimicrobiales bacterium | reverse complement strand
GATGTACGAGCCGTCAAAGGCCGACGGGTTGTCCCGGATTTCCCAGACCCGGTCCACCAGTGAGAACACCGGATACCGGGTCATCCCGAGACGTCGCATGCTGTCCAAGGGGGTCCAGCCGGCGTCGGCACCCCGCTGCAGAGCGGCGACCCTGCGGCGTGGTCCGCTGTCCACCTTGGGATCGGTGAGGTGTGGGGCGTGGAGCTCGATGGCAGCAGCGCTGGCCCGTGAGGGTGAGAGACGGGCGTGGCTGGGCACGCCTGCTTCGACCGTCTTCAATTCGCAGACGGTCGTCGGGTCGACCGCGGCCTGCCCCAACAACAGATGCAAGCTCACCTTGCCTGGTCGACGGCGCTCATGGCCCGGGGGTCCCCTGGCGCGGCCGGAATCGGGTAGCGGGCATTTGAATATCCATCATTGTTGTTATGGTGCGGTAGCCGTAATTGGGGGATGCAGTTCGGGGCCACCTCTGCGATCAACGCAGGTCTTGTGGCACGCGTGACAGATGGGGGAGACCATGACCGATCTCGTTGATCGGATCGGCGATGTGTCGATCGTCGAGACGACGCCGGGCCACGAACCACCGCAGAGCGCGGACGCCCGCCCGGCCCTGCCGGTCACTGGTCGCCCTGGGCCCGGGCCGGTGCTTCTGGCCGTGATGCTCGGGTGCTCGGCCATCTTGTTGTTCCTCGCCTCCGCACAACATGCTGCCGGAGGGCGCGCCGTTGCGGTCGGTTTGGCGGTGGCGGGCTGGGCACAGGTGGTAGTCGGTGTGGGAGTCTTGCTGAGGCCGTCACGCACCCTCTTCCAGTGGACCACCGTCATCAATCTTGCGGTGACGGCACTCTGGATCGCACTCCTGGTTGGTCACCACGGCACCAGCACCTACACCGCCGGGGTCGGTACCACCTTGGCCTGCTTAGCCGCCATCGCCGCATTCGCACTTGCCCTTCGGCCCTCCATCGCTGTCACCTGGCCGTCGTCGACAGCGGTCTTCTGGTCGGTGATCCCGGTAGCCATGGTGGTGGTCACCACCACCGCCCTTTCTGGCCCGGCGACGGCTTCGCCGCCTGCGGCTCGATCGGCTACCGCCGGAGCCGCCGCCCCCAACGCGTTCGCGAACTCGGTGGCGGTCCCTGGTCAGAACTCGTCGCGCTTCCTGCAGATCGCCTCGGGCAACGACACTGAGAAGTCCGAGCTCAAGCCGTATGTCCCGCTCGACTCCCACACCCAGGCGCAACTCTCCCAGCAGTTAGCCGTAGCCCTGCAAGCGGCCAAGCGATTCCCCACGGTGGCCGACGCCAAGGCAGCAGGGATGGTCCTGGCCGGGGGAATGGCGCCCGGCGTCGGCGCGCACTACCAGGTCCTGAATGCTTCGTCGCTTGAAGGCATCAACCCCGATGGATCCGTCAATCCCGCCCGACCGGCCTCGTGGATCTACGCCAGCACGGCCAACGATGCACCTGTGGTCGGCGTCATGTTCGAGTCATTGAGCGCCACCGCGCCATCAGGGTTCGCTGGTCCGAACGACCACTGGCACCAGCACTCGAATCTCTGCATCACCTTCAAGAACGGGATGATCGGCGTGCCTTTCGCTCCCGACAGCTCGGTGACCCCTCAGGAGTGCACCAATGTGCACGGCGTGTTCATGCAGAAGACGGTGTGGATGGTTCACGCCTGGGTCGTGCCGGGTTGGGAGAGCCCCCAGGGGGCCTTCTCGCACGCCAATCTCCACATCTACTGCCCCGGCAACACCGATCTGATCGACGCGATCGGCTTCTGCGTACACCAGTCGTGATCCGGTAAGGAGCCCGGGCATGCACGGGGCAACTTGGAGTCATCGACATCGAACGGCGGGTTCGCTGCGTCGGTGGCTGCTGGCCGGGCCGTTGACCATTGGCATCTTGCTGATCTGGGCCGGGACGGCAAGCGCCCACGCGGCGGCGGTCTCGTCCTTTCCAGCCGCCGGCGCGCATCTTGCCCACGCCCCTGCGGCGGTCTCGGTCGTGTTCGACCAACCGGTGAATCCTGACAGCGGTGGCCTGGTGGTGCTGGACTCGAATGGGGATCACGTCAACGCCGGTGCATCCGCGCACCCTTCACCCGACACTTTGCAGGTTCGCCTCTCCGGTTCCCTGGGCGATGGTGCGTATGTGGCCAACTACACGGTGACCTCGGTCGACGGACATGTGGTGAGCGGAGGGATCGTCTTCTTGGTCGGCCATGCCACGCCTGGCCAGATCGGCCAGCTCACCCGCCGAACCAGTCCACAGGTCGGAGCCGTCGACAAGTTCGGCCAGTTCCTCACCTACGTCGGTGTGTTGGCGGCCGGTGGGCTGGCGTTCTTCCTGGCGTTCATTCTGACCGCAGGGGCCGAGCGACGACGGCTACGGCGGTGGTGTGTGGCCGCCTCCGCCGTGGGGGTGAGCGGAATGATCGTCACTGCCGGGGCGCAGGTGGCTCTGGCCGGTGACGGCTGGGGAGCGGTGGGCAACCGGGTGGTGGACCAACAGGTGCTCGGGGGAAGATTGGGTGCCCAGTGTGCGGTGCAGATCGTCGGCCTGGGCGCGTGTTTGTGGTCGACGCGTCGATCCACGGCTACGACTGCGCAGTTCGCCGCCTTCTACGGCATGCTCATCTCGGCTGGCGCCTTTGTGCTCTTCGGGCACGCCGTCGTCTTATCCGAACGCTGGTTGAGTATCCCCGCCGATGTGGTCCATGTTGTCTTCGCAGCCATGTGGATCGGAGGGCTCATCGGGCTGGTCGCGGTGCTGCGCACGCGGACCCGGGCTGCCAGACGGGCGGGTGAAATGTCTTCGACGGGAGGTGCCGACAACCGAGACAGTGCCAGAAGGAGCAGTAGCGGGAGCGGCGAGTCCCAGCCCACCTTGGGCTCCGGCGGTACGGCGACGGCCGTTCTGGAACGCTTGTCCCCCCCCACGCAATGAAGGGGACGCCAATCGCAGTGACAAGGACCCCGTCAGCGCCCAGCGAAGCGTCCTGGCTTCGACCATTGAGGTGGTGGGCCGGTTCTCGACGATGGCCGGGGTGTCGGTCTCTGCCCTCCTCGTGGCCGGCGTGCTGTTGGCGATCGCCGAAGTGGGATCGCTCACCAACTTGATCGACACCGCCTATGGCCAGATCCTGTTGATCAAAGTGGCCCTGGTGGGGCTCCTCCTCTTCATGGCCGCGTACAACCGCCTCCTACTGCTCCCCGTCGTGACCAAGTCGGCTGGCCGATCCGACGCAGCCCGTCTCGGGGCAGGCTGGCGCCGGATGTTGGCAACCGTGCGGGTCGAAGCTCTCGGAGTCGTGGCCGTCCTGGCCGTCTCCGCCGTGCTCGCCAACAGCACCCTGAGCAATGGGGCTCCCGTTCTGGTCCGACCCGTTGCCTTCGCCCAAACCCAACCATTCGAGGGCGGCCACATCTCCCTTCGAATCACGCCAAACCAGGCGTTGGTCAACAACTTCGTGGTGCAATTCACCGGTCCCAACGGGGCACCGAATGACATGGCCGAGAGTGTGTCGGTGTACCTGACACTCCCATCGGACAATGTCGGACCGATCGAGACGGACTTGCAAAGGGTGGGGGTCGGAAGGTTCGTTCTTACCAACACTCCCGATCCGCCGATTATCGGCAGCTGGCAGATCACGCTCCAGATCCAGGTCTCTGCGTTCGACGAGCCGGACGTCGGCTTTGTCGACAGCGTCCGATGACCCTGTCCCATGCACCTCGGAACCCGGGACGCCGGATTGACCAAAGGAGACTCCCAATGATGCGAGCCAGGTCTGCCATCGCTCTGATCGCCAGCTCGGCAATGGTGATTCTCTGGGGAGGAGCGGCCGCGGCCCACGTCACCATCAGCCCGTCATCGCTCGCCCAGGGGAGCAGTGACGCCGTCTTGACCTTTCGTGTCCCCAACGAGTCGGCCGGGGCCACCGTCACCGGGCTGCGAATTCAATTCCCCCGCCAGCATCCCATCATCGTCGTGTCGCCCGAGGCCGGTTCGGGATGGAATGTGACGGTGCAGTCGGACCAGTTGCCAAAGCCGATCACCACGGATGACGGGACCTTCACCTCGACGGTCTCGGAGGTCGACTGGAGCGGCGCCACCATTCCTGTCGGCCAGTTCGGTGAGTTCAGCGTGTTGGCCCAAGGCATTCCTTCGGGCACCAATCGCCTGGTGTTCAAGGCGATCCAGCAGTACAGCGACGGGACGACCGTGTCCTGGATCCAGATTGCCGACAGTGCGGCTCCCAATCCCGCCCACCCGGCCCCGATGCTCACGCTCACCGCCCCCGGTGGCGGTAGCGGCGCCGGTTCGGCCGATGCCACGGCGACCACCGCGCCCGGCTCGGTGACGGTCACAGCATCGTCGAGGAGCAGCAACGGCCTTGCCGTGGTGTCACTGATCGGTGCCGGCTTCGCCGTGGCCCTCGCCTTGCTGGCCGTATGGCTGGGGCGGCCTCGGCAGTTCGCCACAGAGATCCAGGATGACGAAGACGCCCTTGATTCGGAGGCTGGCTGAGGATCGAACGCCTCCGCTGCTCGTCGATCCATGTACCGCCTTCATCCTGAGTGCCAGGTGCTCCCGACCGATCTCCCCAAGGGCGGAATCGTTTGGAGTGATCGCACCCATTGCCCAGGCGGCAAAGAAACCGGCCATCCATTGAACAGATCCTCTGCCTCTGACGTAGTACCGGACAAGCAACCGGAAAGAGGTTCGCCCAATGGGGTCCACCGTGGGGACGAAGGCCAGAAAGAAGCCCAGTCAGTCGGCGCGGGGATCAGCCCGGAGATCCCGATGGTCGGCCGGCGTTGCGCTCGGAGCGCTCCTGCTCGTCGGGACAGCTTGTGGTTCGACCGGGGCATCGTCGCCGGCGTCGACCAAGGCGGGCGCCGGATCGACAACAGGCAGGTCGGTGGCGGTATCGGTGGGGATGTCCCAGCGCGGCTCCCTCGGGACGATTCTGATCGACCAATCGGGGATAACGCTCTACCGGCATTCACCGGACGGAACGGGCAAGACCACCTGCACCGGCGGTTGTGCGGTGACGTGGCCTCCTCTCACCCTCCCGGCGGGGACAATGCATGCGGCGGGCACGGCCGGTGTCAGTGCTTCGGAGCTCGGAACGGTCACCCGTCCGGGAGGGACAGTGCAAGTCACGTTCAAGGGGATGCCCCTGTATCGATTCGTCGGAGACACCAGGTCGGGTGACACCAAAGGTCAGGGAGTGGGCGGGACGTGGTCTGTTGTCTCGACATCTGCTTCACCGATGGCACCGACGTCGACGGCCGCTCCTGCAGCCACTTCACCCCCGGCCACTTCACCACCAGCGACTGCGCCTCCCGCAACGTCACCCCCGACCACTCAGGCAGGCGGCGGCTATGGCTACTAGTTGGCCCCTCGACCCCACGAGTCGGGGACCAACCCGATGACCATTGCCGCGGGGGCACTGGAGCAGGCGCCGGCGTCGACGGTCGCTCCGCTCGCCACCGGGGCGCGCTCGTGGGCCAGGCGGTTCTACCCTCCGGCCTTCGTCCTGGCAGGCGTCACGGGATGGCTCCTGTGGACCGGAGTCAGCTCGACCGAGCAACACGGCAGCTTGGGACCGGTCCTGGCGGCCGGCCGGGCGGAGCTCGTCGCCCCGATGGTCCTGGCGGTGGTCGCGGTGACGCTCGTCTGCGAACGGTGCTGGCCAACCGAACGTCGGGAGGTATTCGCCCGGGGTCACCTCCACGATGCCGCCTTCTTCATCCTCCACGTCGTTGCTGTCGTGCCACTCATGACCTTCCTCGGGGTGGCCTTTGCGTATCTGCTCGGGAGCCATGCCGGGTGGATCGAGGCCCCGTGGACGGCCTCGTGGCCCCGGTGGCTGCTGCTTGCGGTGACCCTCGTCCTCATGGATGGGGCCAACTGGCTCGCCCACTGGGCCGACCATCGGTTCGCCCCCCTGTGGCGGATGCATGCCGTGCACCACACCCAAGAAGAGCTGAGTGTCCTCACGTCGTTCCGGGCCCACCCACTCAGCCATCTCCCCGGCTTCTTTCTGGCCACCATCCCGGTGATCGCCCTCATGGGAGACCGGGGTATGGCCCCTGCGCTCATCACGGGCTACGTCTGCCTCGGCACGCTCCCTCACGCCAACCTTCCCTGGTCATTCGGGCCGTTGGGCAGAGTCGTCGTCAGCCCCGCCTACCACCGGCGGCACCACTCCGTCGAGGGACCCGACGGCTGCAACCTGGGCGTCGTGCTCACGGTGTGGGATGTGCTCGCCGGTCGTGCGCGGTTCCCCGCCAAGGGTGCTCCGACCTGTCGGACCGGACTGGCCGGCCGAGCCCGGCGAACCGAGCAGAGCGCCGGCGACCGATGGCACATCGGGGTGCTGCTCACCCAGCTTGCGGAGCCGTTCGGGATCGATTCGTCCGCCGACAGGGGCGATCGGGCTGCCACGAACCTGGTTCGGCGGGCAACCGCACCACCGGCTGCTCAGGGAGCGGTGCGTGCCTCGACGACCCGCCGGATCCCTTGGCGCCAGTCCACCCGGCACGGCCCGGTGATCCCGCGTCGCTTGGCAGGGTCAGAGATCATCCCCCGGTGGGACCCGGTGGATTCCACGACCTCCACCTCGGCTGGAAGGCCGGTCAGCTCGCTCATGTACGTCGACCACTGTTGGACGCTGACGATCTCGTCCCCACCCCAGTTCACGATGGTGGCGGGCACGCTGGCGGCGGCCAATAGCGGTTCGACCTGCTCGTTGATGTCGTCCTGGAAGATGGGCGTGTACGGGCAGGGTTCCCACCGGGCGGCTATCGGGATACCGGCCAGCACGGCCTCGAGGTTGAGGGTGAGCAGCCCGCCGTTCGGCCCATAGGAGGCGTTCATCCGGGCGATCACCGTGGGCAGGTCCAACGATCGGGCGTTCTGGCGGACCACGGCCTCCTGGGCTGGGCGATCTTGGAGACGGCATAGGTCGGTGCCCAGGGGCTGGTGCCACCGTCTACAGGGCCACCCTCGACGAAGGCGTGCATCGGATCCTCGTGGGGACGGTACACCGACGAGGTGGACATCACCAGTGCCGTCTTGGCCTTCCGGCAGTGCTGCATCAGGAAGCCGGCGCCCTCGGCGTTGACCGTGATGGCGTAGTCGTAGTCCGACCCCGACCCCTGATAGGCGGCCAGGTGGAGCAGGTAGGTGAAATCGGTGGGTAGCTGGTCGAAGTCACCCGTGCCGATGTCGCACGACCGCGTGGTGACGCCAAGGGCGTCCACCCGCTCGCGAGACTCGGGATCGTCGAATCGAGCGATGCCCCAGACGTCGTTCTCCTTGCTCAGGTACTCAGCGATGGGGTAGCCAATCTGTCCCGCCGGTCCGGTGAGGAGGATCTTCTCGTCGCGGAGCATGTTTGACCAGGCTGGATCTAGAGCTGATCGACGTAGGTGTCGGTACCCACGACGGTACGGAAGAAGGGTGCAGCCAGCAGCAGGTCGGCCAGTCCGTCGGACTCCACTGCCTCGGTGTAGGCACGAACGTGGCCGATCGCGGCCTCAGTATCGCCTCCCACGAAGAGCACCTGTACCAGCCGGTCGGTGCCCCCGGCGGGCGATCCCAGGTCCATGGGAAC
Organism: Acidimicrobiales bacterium; assembly: GCA_017883105.1. GTDB lineage: Bacteria > Actinomycetota > Acidimicrobiia > Acidimicrobiales > RAAP-2 > Bog-756. Next base: position 599 of record JADGOF010000083.1, on the reverse strand, counting down.
GTCACGGGGGCCTTCGTCGGGCACCGTCGGGACCCACGACGAGGCGATCTCGATGTCCGAGCCGTCGAGGAGAGTGGGAAGGTACTCGACGGTCAACTTCTGGTACAGACCCGCCGCGGACCCTTCGGCGGCATCCCACCAGACGATGATCACACCGTCGTAGTGGTGGTCGAGGGCCAGTTCGACCGGGACCGGGTCGTCGTCGCGGTACGTCGACGCCAGATGATCGAACACCGATGTGTGCACGTGGGTCCGCTCGGGGAACCCCCGGCCTTTTGCGTAGAGGTCGCGGACCTGGGGGACCGCCCAGTCGTCGAAGTGGTCGGCGTGGTGACCCCGCTCCACCCAGTAGATGGCGACGTAGCTGCCTGCATCCACCGGAGTGGCGATGCTGCTCTCCGAAGGCCAACGCCGTTCCTTCAAGGTGCGTGGAGCCACCCATCGGCTGCCGGCGAAGAGCCAGGGCCCGACCATGCATCCGGCGTAGAAGTGATCGCGCTCGTACCAGCGGTTGTAGGCGCGCTCGAACCCCTTGTTGGGTTCCACCAAGGTGAGCAGCATGCTGCCCACCTTCACCGGGTAGTCCTCGACTCCACCGC
>JADGOF010000082.1 GCA_017883105.1 Acidimicrobiales bacterium | reverse complement strand
ACCGGGTGGCAGCGCCTGGTGAGCGCCGTGCTCGACTGCGAGAAGCCGGTGCTCGGTGTGGTCAACGCCACCGCGGCCGGAGGCGGCATGCACCTGGCTCTGGCCTGCGATCTCGTGCTGGCCGCCGAGGAGGCGAAGTTCATCGAGGTCTTCGTGCGGCGGGGGATCGCCCCCGACGCCGGTGGCGCCTACCTGCTGGCCCGACTCATCGGGCCCCAGCGGGCCAAGGAGCTGTTCTTCTTCGGGGACGATGTGCCGGCCCGGGAGGCCGAGCGACTGGGCCTGGTGAACCGGGTGGTCCCCCGGGCCGAGCTGATGACCTTGGCCGGCGAGTGGGCGGCCCGGCTGGCCTCCGGCCCCACCAAGGCCATCGGCGTCGCCAAGTACCTGACCAATCGGGCCCTCGAATCGGACCGCACCACTGCGCTGTGGGACGAGGCGGTGGCCCAGGAGCTGGTGACCGGGACCGACGACTGCCGGGAGGGGCTCACTGCGTTCGCCGAACGTCGTTCGCCGGAGTTCCGGGGCTGGTAGGGGGTGTCCCGGCGCTAGAACCGGTTCTGGTTTTCGCCCGCCGGGATGCTAGAAACAATGCCGTGAACGAGACCCGGTTGACCACCGTCGCGGGCCCCCGTGCCCGGCCCCCGTGCCCGAGCCACCCCCGGCCCCGACGGCTCGGAGCCTGACCGGTGTCCATCGGCATCCGAGACGAGCACGAGGAGCTCCGCCAGTCGATTCGGCGGTGGATCGACTCCCGGTGTCCACCGGCGGAGGTCCGCGCCGCCCTGGACGCGGGGAACGACGGGCTCCCCTCCTTCTGGAGCGATCTCGGGGCCCAGGGCACGCTTGGTATCCATCTCCCCGAGGAGTCCGGAGGCCAAGGGGCGGGCATGGTCGAACTGGCGGTGGTGGCCGAAGAGCTTGGGCGGGCGGCCGCCCCCGGCCCGTGGGCGACCACCATGGTGGTGGGCGCGGTCGTCTCCGAATTCGGGAGTCCCAGCCAGGCGGGGGAGCTCCTGCCCGGCCTGGCCGACGGGACCACCCCGTCCTCGCTCGCGGTCCCCGTCGGGAACCCGGACGGTTCGGCCACGGCCCGGGCCGGGCTCTCCGGTCAGGTCAACGGGGACGGCTCCCTCACGGTTTCCGGCTCGCTCCGACCGGTCCTCAACGGTGCCGTGGTTGACTGCGTACTGGCTCCGGTGGCGGTGGGGGACGCCACGCAGTGGGTCCTGGTCGATCGCGACGACTCGGTGGCCGTCGAGGCGCTGCCCAGCTTCGACCCCAGTCGCCGGTCGGCCGGCTGGACACTCACCGCCACGTCGGTCGCCGCCGAACGGCAGCTGCCCGATGTCTCTTCCGAGCAGGTACGGGACCTGGCCCTGGTGGTGGCCTCGGCGGAAGCGGTCGGCGGGGCCCGCTGGTGCCTCGAGAGCGCGGCGGAACACGCCCGCACCCGTGAACAGTTCGGTCGCCCGATCGGCCAGTTCCAAGGGGTCAAGCACCGCCTGGCCAACATGCTGGTCTCCGTCGAGCAGGGCGTGGCCGCCACCTGGGATGCCGCCATGGTGGTGGACCACGAGCGCCTCCTGGGCGCGGGCGCGGACCTCGCCGCGGAGCCGACAACGGGCGCCCAGGCCCGCCTGGCCGTCCAACTGGCCGCCGCGCTGGCGCTGGACGGCTACGTGGAGGCGGCCAAGGGGGCCATCCAGGTCCTCGGTGGCATGGGCTTCACCTGGGAGCACGACGCCCACATCCATCTGCGGCGGGCCACCACCTTGCGCCAGCTCCACGGGGGGACCGCGCCGATGCGGGCCGAGGCGGCCGCGTTGGCCCTCGGGGGTGGGCGGCGACGGATGACCATCGAGCTTCCACCCGAGGCCGAACGGCTCCGTGAGGATCTGACACCGGTGATCACTGCCATCACCGCCCTCGATGACCCGGCCGAACAGCGACGGGCCCTGGCCGACGAGGGGCTGCTGGCCCCCCACTGGCCGTCTCCGTGGGGCCGTGATGCCGGAGCGGTGGAGCAGCTGGTCATCGACCAGATCTGCGCAGAGGTGGGCCTCCGCCGTCCCAACCTGGCCGTCGCCGCCTGGGCGCTGCCCACCATCATGGCCCACGGGACCCCGGAGCAGACCGAGCGCTGGGTGGGACCGACGCTCCGGGGGGAGCTGCTGTGGTGTCAGTTGTTCAGCGAACCGGGGGCGGGTTCCGATCTGGCCGCCTTGTCCACCCGGGCCACCCGGGTGGAGGGAGGCTGGTCCCTCGACGGCCAGAAGGTGTGGACGTCGGTGGCCGTCCGGGCCGACATGGGCATCTGCCTGGCCCGGACCAACCCCGACGTGCCCAAGCACCGGGGGATCACCTACTTTCTGGTGGACATGAAGTCGGCCGGCGTGGACGTCCGCCCCCTCCGTGAGATCACCGGCGACGAACTGTTCAATGAGGTCTTCTTCGACAGCTGCTTCGTGCCCGACGACTGCGTGGTCGGTGAGGTGGACGGTGGGTGGAAGCTGGCCCGGACCACACTGGCCAACGAGCGGGTATCGTTGTCCTCGGACTCGGCGTTCGGCGGAGCGTTGGAGGGTGTCCTCCAGCGGATCGCCTCCCATCCCGAGCTCCAGCATCCGGTCACCTTCGACCGGCTCGGCTCGCTATTGGCGGAAGCCCAGTCACTGGGCCAGCTGGGGATGCGGGCCACCTTGCGGTCGGTGGGGGGGCTGCAGCCCGGGTCCGAGTCGAGCGTCCGCAAACTGCTGGGGGCCGAGTTCGAACAGCGGGTGCATGAATTCGGGCTCGACCTCTGTGGTCCCGACGGGGCGGTTACCGATGGCGAGGCCGCCCTGTCGGCCCACGGTGTGTTGCAGAGCAAATGCCTGACCATCGCCGGGGGCACCAGCGAGGTGCAGCGCAACGTCATCGGCGAGCGCCTGCTCGGACTGCCGCGCGATCCTGAACCGGGACGGTAACTGTGACAATCTTGCAGGGAGCACACATGGTGGAAGCAGATGGAGGTCGCAACGATGGGTGAGCAGGTGCTGTACTTCGACGACGTGGCCGAGGGCGACGAGGCCCCGGTGAGGTCGCACGTCCTGACCCGAACCGATCTGGTCACCTATGCCGGTGCCTCCGGTGACTACAACCCGATGCACCACGACGAGGTCAAGGCCACCGCCGCCGGGCAACCCAGTGTGTTCGGACATGGGATGTTCTCGATGGGATTCCTCGGATCGGCGATCACCGACTACGTGGGTGTCGGCAACGTCCGTCGGTTTCAGGTCCGGTTCGCCCGCCAGACGTGGCCCGACGAGAACCTGCAGACGAAGATCGTAGTCACGGCCAAGCGGACTGAGGGAGGGGACCACCTAGTGGACCTCGATGTGCGCCTGCGCAACGCCGAGGGTGAAGAGAAGGTGGTCGGCGAGGCTACCGCAGTGCTCGCCAGTCGCGCCTGACCCGGGCCGTCCCGACCTGATCCCAGACCTGACAGGGACCGGGGAAACGGAGGGCCGCGATGGTACAGTCGCTTGCGGTCGTCGACCCGTCCGGTAGGTTCGAACCGGTAGCCGGGGAGGTTGCCGGCGGGTGATGGGACCGGAGGAGGACCGTGGACCGACCGTGGTGGTGCGCAACACGGGCACCGTTGGTCCTCGCAGCAGTGGTCGCATGCGCGCTCACCGGATGTGCCAATGTCACCATCAGCACGGTCTCCCACGCCGGGGATACCGATGGGGTCACCGCCAAGACCATCCGGATAGGGGCCCTGGCGTCGACGAGCGGGTTCGCCAGTTCCAGCTTCGCCCCGGTGGTGACCGGTGCGAGGGCCTACTTCGAGCAGTTGAACGCAGCCGGTGGCGTGGACGGCCGCAAGATCGTCTTCTCGCCCGTCATCGACGACGGGACCTCGCCGAGCGGAGACACCTCGGCCGCTCAGCAACTGGTGCAGGACAAGGTCTTCGCTGTGGTTGGTGTGGGCACGCCGTTCTTCACCGGGTCCTCGATCCTCAGGGCCCAGTCGGTGCCCACCTTCGGTCTCCAGTTGAACACCAACGCCCAGTGGGCCGGGCCGACCATGTTCGGAGCGGGCGGCTCCTACGTGGACTCTTCGGCGCCGCAGCCCCAGGTGGCCTATGTCGCCCAGCACACGGGTTCCCGCCGGGCCGCGGTACTCGCGTACAACGTGGCCCAGTCCTCGGAGGGCTGCGTGAGCATCATCTCCGCGCTGGCCAAGTTCCACGTCGACACGCCGATCGTGGACATCTCCATCCCCTACGGCGCAGCGTCACTCGACGCCGACGTCACGAGGATGCAGCAGAACGGCGTCGACTTCGTGGCCACGTGCATGGACTCCACCGGCAACATCAAGCTGTCCCAGACGCTCCAGCAGCATGGCATGGGAACGGTGACCCAGTACTGGCTCGATGGCTACGACCAGCAGACGCTCCGGAACAACCAGGCGGCCATGGACGGCGCCTACTTTCTCCTCCAGCAGACCCCGTTCGAGATGACGAAGTTGGGCCGGGGGGTCTATCCGGGCATCGACGCCTTCAACGCGGCCCTCAAGAAATACGCGCCCAGGGGCACCCGGCCGAGTTCGCCGGCCCTGGCCGGATGGGTGAGCGCTGACCTGTTCACCCAGGGCCTGCGGGATGTCGGCCCGAACGTCACCCGCAGCAGCCTGGTGGCGGCCATCAACAAGTTGACCTCGTACACCGCGGACGGGGCCATTCCGCCGGTCGACTGGACGACCGCCCACACCGGCATCACCCCCACTGACTGTTCGTCGTTCGTGCGGGCCCACGGCGACGGGTTCGTGCCCGTGTTCGGGACCACATCCAGCGTCTACGTGTGCTTCGACCAGAAGGCGCCCCCGGCCACGACGGTGACCACGCTCCCGATCCAACCGGGGGTGCCGGGCCGGTGACCCAGTTCTTCAACTATGCGGTACCGGGCGTCCCGTTCGGCTGCGTCTTCGCCCTGATGGCCGTGGGCCTGGTCCTGACCTACAAGGCGTCGGGGGTGTTCAACCTGGCCTTCGGCGCCCAGGCTTTCGTGTCGGCGCTGGCCTTCGTCTCGTTGGTCCAGGACGGTTGGCCTAGGTGGGCCGCCGGAATCGTCTCCGTGTTCGTGCTCGGTCCCGCCGTCGGACTGCTCCTCGACCGACTGCTGTTCCGCCGTATCCGCACCGCGTCACCGCTGGTCAAGCTGGTCCCGTCCCTCGGGTTGCTGGTGGCGTTGCCCCAGTTGGCGCTGATCATCGCCGGGTCGACCCCGGACATCCCCCCGCCGGCTCTCTTCGTCAACGCCCAACGGGTCTACCTCCATCTCGGAGCGGTACCGCTCAGCGGGCTGGAACTGTCGGTGGCCGGATGCACGATGGTCGTGGTGGGGGTGCTGGTGGCGCTGTTCCGGTTCACCCCGGTCGGCCTCGAGATGCGGGCGGTGGTCGAGAGCCCCCGCATGACCGAACTGGCCGGGATCAACGCCGGCCGAGTGAGCGCCTTCGCCTGGATGCTTTCGAGCGTGATGGCGGCACTGGCCGGGGTGCTGTTGGCCCCGCTCTACTCGCAGCTGGACCCGCAGAACTTCACCGTACTGCTGGTCTGGGGCATCGCCGGAGCGGTGATCGGCCGTTTCGCCAGCCTGCCCCTGGCCCTGGTCGGAGGGCTCGCCCTTGGGGTGGCCCAGCAGATCGTGGCCGGCTACCTGCCGGCGGGAATCATCTCCACCGGGCTGCGGCCCTCACTCCCGTTCGTCGTCCTGTTGGTCTTCCTTCCCTTCACCCGCCAGCGTCAGCTCGACGATCCGCTCTCCAGCTGCGATCCTCCGCCGGTCACCCTGGAGAGCGAGGCCCGGGGCTATCGCTCGGCCTCCGCCCTGGCCGGGGAGTCGGAGGACGGTGTGCATGCAGTGGGTCTATGGCACCGGGCGTTGCATGCCGACGGCACCGATTCGTTCTGGCACCGGATCGTGCGTCGCCCGACCGCCGTGGTGGCCTGGGTGGTGGCCGCCCTGGCCGTGCTCTCCGCCCTCACCTGGGTGCCCGGGGACTGGTTGCTCACCATGACCCAGGGGGTCGCCTTCGGGGTGATCTTCCTCTCCTTGACCATGCTCACCGGCATGAGCGGCCAGATCTCCCTGTGCCAGGCCACCTTTGCCGGACTCGGGGGGTTCACCTCCGGGCAGCTGGCCGATCACTACGGGCTTCCGGTGGTACTCGGGATGGTGGCCGGGGGGATCCTGGCTGCGCTGCTGGGGGTCATAGTGGCCGTCCCTACCCTCCGCCTGGCCGGTCTGTCCCTGGCCCTGGCCACCCTGGCCTTCGCGTTGCTGGCCGACAACATCCTCTTTCCCAACTCGTGGATCGGGAACGGTGCCGGGGGAGTGACGGTCCCCCGCCCATCGGCCGGCCCGGTCAATTTCGCCGCGCCCCGCCCGTTCTTCCTGTTGTCCCTGGGCATCCTGGCGGCTACCGCCTGTGTGGTGAAACTGGTGGGCGACGGCACCATGGGGAGATTCCTCGCGGCCATCCGGGGGAGCGAGGTGGCGGCCACCTCGGTGGGCATCGACGTCTATCGCCTGCGGATCATGGTGTTCGCACTCTCTGCCGGATTGGCCGGCGTGGGAGGCGCCTTGTTCGGCTCGCTGGAGGGTTCCCTCTCGCCCACCGACTTCGGCTATCAGATCTCGGCGGTGCTGCTGGTGGTGGTGGCCATCGTCGGCCTGGGCTCGATCACCGGTGCGGTGGTGGCCGGGCTGGTCTACACCACCCTGCAGAAGGCGGTGACCACCCTGCCCAGCCGCTATGCCGGACTGGTGGCCGTCCTGTTCGGACTGGCCACCCTCAGCTACACCCGCCATCCCGAGGGGTTCGTGGACTACCTGGGCAGCCGATTCCTCAGTCTGTTCGGGCGACGACGGACGACAGGGAGGTTGCCGGACCGGCGATCCGACGGAGGGAGTGACGGGTCCGACCGTGCCGACGACGGTCCGGGTCCGGACGCGCTGGCGGCCACCCCGGGTACCGGCGGGAGGACCTGATGGTCGACCAGCTGTTGGTGGCTCACGGCATCACCAAGCAGTTTGGCGGCATCGTGGCCCTGTCCGAGCTCTCCTTCGAGGTGGCCCCCGGCGAGGCGGTGGGCATCGTCGGCCCCAATGGGGCGGGCAAGACCACGCTGTTCAACTGCCTGCTCGGCCTGGAGGAGTTGGATGGCGGCACCGTCGTGTTCGACGGCGTCCGGATCGACGAGCTCCCGGTGTGGAGGCGAGGGCGATTGGGGATCGGACGGACCTACCAGCGGATGGAGCTCTTCAGCGGGATGACCGTGGCCGACCATCTGCTGGTGGCCGAACAGGCCCATGCCGGGACCTTCCGGCTGTGGCGGGACCTCCTCCACCGGGGCGGTCCGACTCCGGGCGAACTCGCACATGTCGAGCAGGTGCTCGCCCTGTTGGGCCTGGAGGGACTGGCCGATCGCCCGGTGGAGGGCCTCGGCCTCGGCCACGCCCGCCTGGTGGAACTGGGCCGGGCCATGATGGGTTCGCCCCGCCTGCTGATGCTCGATGAGCCGTCCTCCGGCCTCGATGCCACCGACACCATCCGCCTGGCGGGGATTCTGAACGATGTGCGCCGGGCAGAGGGGACCGCGGTGGTGCTAGTGGAGCACGACCTCCACCTGGTGGAGACGGTGGTCGACCGACTGTGCGTCCTCGACTTTGGCCGCATGCTGGCCACCGGCCCGGTCGACGACGTGCTGGCCGACACCGAGGTCCGTCGGGCTTATCTGGGGATCGGATCATGACCGGCACCCCGCTCCTCGAGCTGCGCGGGGTGAGCGCGTCCTACGGCCCCTACCAGGCCCTGTTCGATGTCTCGTTCTCCGTTCCGCGCGGCTCCGCCTTGGCCCTGGTCGGTGCCAACGGGGCAGGGAAGTCCACCGTGGCCCGGGTGGTCTCGGGGCTGGTGCCGGCAACTTCCGGATCGATCCGCTTCGACGGGCACGAGATCTCCAGATGCCAGGCCTACGAGGTGGCCCGCTTGGGGCTGACCCACGTCACCGAAGGACGTTCGGTCTTCGCCTCGTTGACGGTGGAGGAGAACCTGGCCCTGTCTTTCCGCCGTGCCCTCGGGCGCCGCGGCATCGGCGATGCCCTCGAGGAGGCCTATGCGGCCTTTCCCAAGCTCGGGGATCGCCGGACCCAGTCGGCCGGGACCCTGTCGGGCGGTGAGCAGCGGATGCTGGCCCTGGCCCGTGTGCTGGT
>JADGOF010000081.1 GCA_017883105.1 Acidimicrobiales bacterium | reverse complement strand
CCCGTCGGCGAGCACCAGACGGCCCTCGGCGTCGGTGTTGAGCACCTCGATGGTCTTCCCGTTCCGGGTGGTCAGCACGTCACCGGGCTTGGTGGCCGACCCGCCCGGCATGTTCTCGGTCAGTGGGGTCAACGCGGTGATACGGATACGGGCACCCAGGGCCGCGGCGGCATCCAGGGCGCAGAGCACGGCGGCCGCACCACCCATGTCGGTCTTCATGGTCTCCATGCCGCCGGCCGTCTTGAGGGACAGGCCTCCCGAGTCGAAGGTGATTCCCTTGCCCACCAACGCCAGGTGGGGAACCCGGCCGCCGATCTCGATCGGGTCGGCCGGCTCGTAGGTCACTCGGACGAAACGTGGCGGTTGGACCGACCCGCGCGCCACACCGAGCAGTCCCCCGAGGTGCTCCTCGGTGATGCGGCCTTCGTCCCAGACCTCAACCGTCAGCTCGGGCCTTGCGGCGAACCGGTGCACGAAGATGTCGGCAAACCGTTCCGGCGTCAGCGAGCTCGGCGGCTCGTTGACCAGATCGCGGGCCAGGCTCACCGATTCGGCGATCCGTTTCCCGCGGGCGGCGCCGGCTCCGACCTGGCCGGTGTCGGCGGTTGTTCCCGTGGTCAGCACCAGTCGCTGCAGCTGGGCGGGCGCATCGGCAGTGCGGTACTCGTCGTACCGGTAGGCCGCCAGCACTGCGCCCTCAGCCGTGGCGGCGGCCGATTCGGCCACCGAGTCGTCGGAGACCCCGGGCAACAGGAACACCACACTGCCGCCCTGGCCCGCCGCACGGACCAGTGCTGCCGCGGCCCGGCGGAGCGTCTCGGTCCCTCGGTCACCGTCCAACGCCGACGGGGCGCCTACCCCGACCAGCACCACCTCGAGGTCAGAGGACGACACCGGTGGGGCCGAGCGCACGGTTATGGTCTGGCCCACCTTGCCGCTGAACCCGTGGCGTTCGCACCACGCCGCATCGATGTCTTCGGGGACACCGGCGTCGACCATCACCGCGGACAGCCGGCCGGCATGAGTGGGTCCGTCATCACCGGTGAAGACGGGAATCCCCAGGGCCACGGCATCGGAAGGAATGACGTCCCCGGCCAAGGGCTCGATGTTCATGAAGGCGACTCTCCGCCTTCCTCGGGTGCCGATGCCGTGTCCATCCGACCACCGGCCTGTGTGCCACCCTGACGACGCCGGCGCGGCGCGCCCCGGGCCAGCAGACGCTCCTCCCCTTCGACCCAACGGGCCATGGCCCACAACAGATCGGACAGCCGGTTCAGATAGCGACCTACCAACGATCCTTCGATCGGTTCCGCTACCACCAGTCGTTCCGCTCGACGAACGACCGTGCGAGCCACGTCCAAGGCGGCCGACGCCCGATTCGCTCCTGGAACCACGAACTCGGTGGGCATGTCGAACCGGTCGATGAACTCGTCGATGCGGGACTCAAGGGCGTCGATCATCTCGGCAGTAACCAACGTCGTTCCACCGACCAGCTTCGATCGCTTCGCCGGGTCGGTGGCCACTTCGGCCATCAGCACATAGAGGTCACGCTCCAGCCCAGTGAGCAACACGTCGAGCTCGGAGCCGCGCTCCGCTTCGGCCCGGGCCATGCCCATCACGGCCTGGGCCTCATCCACCGTTCCGTTGATCTGCATGACCGGCGCGTCCTTGCCGACCCGGCCCCCGTAGAGCAGCCCCGTGGTGCCGTCGTCGCCTGTCTTCGTGTAGATCTTCAGCACTGGGTCATCACCCCGTCGATGCTAAACGACACACATCGGGCAACCTGTCACCGGTTCGACCGAAGGCCGGTCCGGTGCCGCCGGCCGTCCGTCCGGTGATGAGACTGTCGCCACTATGTCCCCTCCCCGGTAGCCTTGATGGATCATGGCCGCCGAACCTTCCACTTCCAGCTACCTGCAGGCTGTGTCCGAACGGGTCGTCGTCTTTGACGGCGCGATGGGCACCAATCTGCAACTGGCCGAGCTGACCGCCGACGATTTCGGTGGTTCCAACCTCGAAGGCTGCAACGAGCTGCTGGTGATCACCCGGCCCGACGCGGTCGACAAGGTCCACCGGTCGTTCTTCGAAGTGGGCTGTGACGTGGTCGAGACCGACACCTTCGGAGCATTCGGACCGGTCTTGGCCGAATACGGACAGGCCCACCGGGTCCGTGAGCTGAATCTGGCGGCGGCCGCCCTGGCCCGTGGAGCGGCCAACGACTTCTCCACGCCCGATCGACCCCGCTGGGTGGCCGGCAGCATCGGCCCGGGCACCAAGTTCCCGACACTCGGGCAGATCCGCTACGCCGACCTCCGTGACGCCTACCAAGAGCAGGTCGCAGCCCTTATCGAAGGCGGCGTCGACCTCATCGTGATCGAGACGGTCTTCGACTTGTTGCAGGCCAAGTCGGCCATCAACGCCACCCGCCGGGCAATGCGGGCAGCAGGTCGCCGACTGCCCATCCAGGTGCAGGTCACCATCGAGCTCACCGGCACCATGCTGCCGGGCACCGAGGTCGGCGCCGCCCTCTGCGCCCTCGAGGCCATGGACATCGACCTCATCGGCCTCAACTGTGCCACCGGGCCGGCGGAGATGTTCGAGCCGTTGCGCCACCTGGCCGGCCACGCGTCCGTCCCCATCTCCTGCCTGCCCAACGCCGGTCTGCCCTCGGTGGTCGACGGCGCCATGCACTACGACCTGACCCCCGAACAGCTGGGCGAATTCCACCGACAGTTCGTCAGCGAGCTGGGGGTGTCGGTGATCGGTGGGTGCTGCGGGACCACTCCCGACCATCTTGCCGCCGTGGTGGCTGCCTGCGCCGATCTCACTCCCGCGGAGCTCCACCCCGAGCCCGAGCACGGGGCCGCCTCCATCTACACCCAGGTCCCCTTCACCCAGGACACCTCGTTCCTCGTGGTGGGGGAACGGACCAATGCCAACGGCTCGAAGAAGTTCCGCGAGGCAATGCTGGAGGCAGACTGGGACACCTGCGTGGCCATGGCCCGCGACCAGGTGAAAGAGGGCTCGCATCTGATCGATGTCTGCGTCGACTACACCGGCGCCGACGGCGTGGCCGACATGGAGGAGATCGCGTCCCGTTTCGCCACCCAGTCGACCGCCCCCCTCATGGTCGACTCCACCGAGGCACCGGTGGTGGAGGCCGCGCTGTCGTGGATCGGGGGCCGTGCAGTCATCAACTCGGTGAACCTGGAGGAAGGGGACGAGGCGGGCACCCGCCTCGATTCGTTCCTCACCCTGGCCAAGGAGTTCGGTGCTGCGGTGGTGTGCACTTGCATCGACGAGGAGGGCCAGGCCCGGACGGCCGACTGGAAGGTACGCGCGGCCACTGCAATTCGTGACATCGCGGTCGAGCGGTACGGGCTCAGACCAGAGGATCTGATGTTCGACCCATTGGCCCTCCCCCTTTCGACCGGCATGGAGGAGAGCCGGAAGGACGGCATCGAGACCATCGAGGGCATCCGCCGGATCAAGACGGAACTTCCCGGCGTCTACACGGTGCTGGGCCTCTCCAACGTCTCCTTCGGCCTCAACCCGGCCGCCCGCCAGGTGCTCAACTCGGTGTTCCTCCACGAGTGTGTGGAGGCCGGCCTTGACGCGGCCATCGTCCATGCGTCGAAAATCCTGCCGCTGTCGAAGATCGACGACCGGGCCCGTGAGGTCTGCCTCGACCTGATCTACGACCGGCGGCATGACGGCTACGACCCCCTGACCGAGCTCCTGGCTATCTTCGAAGGGGTCTCCGCATCGACGGTGGCCTCGACCGAGGACCGATCGGGGTGGGCCATCGAACGGCGTCTGGAGCACCGGATCATCGACGGTGACCGCAACGGCCTCGAAGCCGACCTCGACGAAGCGATGGCCGGCGGCCTGGCGCCGCTCGCCATCGTCAATGACATGTTGCTGGCCGGCATGAAGACCGTCGGCGAGCTGTTCGCGTCCGGGGAAATGCAGTTGCCGTTCGTGCTCGGTTCCGCCGAGACGATGAAGACGGCGGTGGCCTACCTCGAGCCCCACATGGAGAAGGCCGACCAGGGCGGTAAGGGTGTGATGGTGCTGGCCACGGTCAAGGGTGACGTGCACGACATCGGTAAGAACCTGGTCGACATCATCCTCACCAACAACGGCTACACGGTGAAGAACCTCGGCATCAAGGTGGGGATCACCGACATGGTCGCCGCTCTCGAAGAGTCCAAGGCCGACGCCATCGGCATGAGCGGGCTGCTGGTCAAGTCCACCCTGATCATGCGGGACAATCTCGAGGAGTTGAACCGACGCAATCTGTCCCACATCCCCGTCATCCTAGGAGGCGCGGCGCTGACCCGTACCTATGTCGAGCGCGACCTCCGGAAGGTCTACGACGGGCGCCTCTTCTACGGCAAGGACGCCTTCGAAGGGTTGCGCACCATGGACCGGCTGGTGGAGATCACCCGTTCCGGTGAGGACGACCCGGAGTTCGGGACGATCATAGGCGGACGGGACCTCGGGCCCCGCAAGAGCGAACTCCGGAAGCAGGCAGCCGCCGAAGCCCGCGAACGCGGCGAATTGCTCCCGGTCCGCTCGCCGGACGTGGCGACCGACAATCCCGTCTTCGTGCCGCCCTTCGTGGGCAGCCGGGTGGCCAAGGGCATGTCCATTGACGGCATCGCCTCCTACCTCAACGAAACCGCGCTGTTCCGGAACCAGTGGGGTCTCCGACCCGAAAACGGAGAAGACGATCCGGCCTTCAAGGAACGGGTGCGGAGCCTGTTGCGCGAGCAGCTGTCCAAGGCCACGGCGGAACAACTGTTGGTGCCGCAGGTGGCCTGGGGCCACTTCGCCGCCAACACCGAAGGCGACGACCTGGTCATCTGGAAGGACGACAGCCGGACATCGGAATGGACACGGTTCAGCTTTCCCCGCCAAACCGAGGAGCCCTGGCTGTGCATCAGCGATTTCTTCCGCTCGGCGGATTCGGGCGAGCCGGACTGGGCCAGTTTTCAGGTGGTCACCATGGGATCACGGATCTCTGAGGAGACAGCTCGGCTGTTTGCCGCCAACGAGTACAAGCAGTATCTCTACCTGCACGGCCTGGGTGTGGAGATGGCGGAAGGACTGGCCGAGTACTGGCACCACCGCATCCGCGAGGAGCTCGGGTTTGCCGACGAGGACGGGCCGACGCTCACCGGGCTCTTCCGTCAGAAGTACCGCGGCGGCCGTTACTCGTGGGGGTACCCGGCGTGCCCGGCGCTTGAGGACAATGCCAAGGTGGTCGATCTGCTCGGGGCCGACCGCATCGGTGTCGAGGTGAGCGAAGGGTTCCAACTCCATCCGGAGCAGTCGACCACCGCCATCGTCTGCCACCATCCCCAAGCCAAGTACTTCGTGGCCTAAGGGCGACGCCCCTGCCGTCTCGTCGGTGGTTCCGTTCCCTCAACCGGGTCATCCCCCTCGCCGTGGCACCTTCGGCGTCGCATGGGCGTTCTGTGTGGTCGATAGCCGTCGTGCTCTTCCGGATCCCGGATGCCACCGACGCTGCGGCATGCACCACCGGGCTGCTCCAACCATCGGTGGGGGAACCCAGGCCATCCCGTTCGAAGTGCCCAGCGCCACCGGTGCCCACGGCCACTTGGCGCCGATCACCTCGTCGACCACCGGGTAACGATGAGCACCGCCGGCAGTCCGACTTCGACGTAGCTATTCAGTGCGGAACGTGCTTCTCGTCACTACCATGGGTGGGGATGTCGATGGCTTCCATTCGCGTAGGAGCGCTGTTCGCCACGGGCAACAGCTGGTCCCGCATCGAGTTCATTCTCCTGGGCGCAGCCGCCGTCCTCCTGATCGTGCTGCTGGCTGTCAAGGTCAGGCGCTCCCAAAGCCAAAAGAAGTGGAAGGCCGCAAGTACCGGCTTTCACGACTTCGACGTGGAGCGCTACGGACACAGTGCCGTCGGGAAATCGTTGATCGACACCTCGGTCAATCCGGGAGCCCGACCACTGGCGCCATCATTTGTCTCTCCGAAACATGGGGCGACCCACAAGGCCGACACTCCGCATCCACTGGTCGTTCCCTCGTCGTTCGGCGCCATCGATCGTTCACGTCCCGCCACCGTTCGATCGTTTGACGCCGAGGAGGCCCTACGTCTGCGTCCGCCGTCGGACGTCACGCCCGAGCGTCCGCCACCATCACCTGGTGGGCCATCGACCGAGGAGACAACGGCCACGGGGTCGGCCCTCCCCCTGCTGGTCCAACCACCTGCTCCGCCTCCCCGCGCTTCGGAGGCACCTGACCGCTAGTCCGGGCTCGCTGCGCCATGGACGTTCCCCCGTCGGGTGTGGATCTCCGATTCCGGCGGCGTCCGCCCATGCCCGGATGCCGGCCGATCTGCTCCCCTGTGTCGATAGAGTCTCTTCCGCCCGGACACCTGACGCCCGCTGGGCTGATCTGTCGCCTGCAGCCCCTCGTCCCCGGACAGCCGACGGTGCGCACGGGATCGTCCGCGGTGCGGCAACCGAGATGGATCGCAAACGAACACCGACATCGAGGAGGAAGCCCGTGTTCCACATTCGGGTGGCCAGCCCGTCAGAAGGGACCGGCCACATCCTGGACGTGCTCGGAGCCAACATCGGCGTGGCCAATGTCACCGTCCATCGCCTGGCGGCCCGATTCCCGGACGGGGACGTGGTCGAGTGCGATCTGCTCCCCGATGTAGCCAACGATGTGATCCACCAGCTTCGGGCGTTGGGCCCACGCCAACGGGGACCGATCTCCATCGACAGGACGGAGACGGCAATCGTCCGGACCCACCGGGAGATGATCAGACCGATCGTCAACGACCGCGAGATCGCTCCCGTGTGGGAAGTGGTCGATGCGACCATCCGGCTCAACGCCACCTATCCCGTCAGCTTCTACGTGTTGCTGGTGGCCGCGGGACTGCTGGCGGCGGTGGGGATCCTCACCAACTCGCAGATCCTGATCGTGGCCGCCATGGTCGTCGGTCCGGAGTACAACGCGATCCTCGGTGCCGCGCTCGGAATCACCGAGCGCAACCGACAGCCGGTCCGCCGGGGTCTGCTCGCCCTCACGGTGGGCTTCGCATTGGCCATCGTGGCGACGTTCGTCTTCTCCGAGGTGATCCACCAGACGGTCGGGTCGCCACGTGACTTCACCCTGGGCTTCCGTCCGGTCTCCGACCTGATCAGCCAGCCGAACTTCTACTCGGTGATCATCGCGTTCATCGCCGGAATCGTCGGCGTCGTGTCCATCACCCAAGCCCGGGCCAGCGCTCTGATCGGTGTCTTCATCTCGGTCACCACCATCCCCGCGGCCGCCGACGTGGGAGTGGCCGTGGCCTTCGGCCAGTGGAGCGAAGCGATGGGCGCCGGCGAACAGCTCCTGTTGAATGTCGCGGTCCTGTTGGCCGTCGGAGTGGTGGTGCTGATCCTGCAGCGCCGGTACTGGATGCACCGCGAACTCAAGATGGGGGCTGCTGGGCTGTCCAGCAACGGCACGCTGGAAACCGGCTGACGCCTCCGATCGGCCATAGCCCCGCCGAGAGGGACGATGCCCCCTAAAGCGCCAGGGTGGCCCCGCCGTCGACCACAACCGCGGCACCGTTGACGAATCCGGCCTGCTCCGAGCAGAGGAAGGCGACGATCTTCCCGAAATCTGCCGGATTACCCATCACCCCGGTGCCGCCCAGCTCCCGCATGCGGTCGGTGGCATGCGGACCAGGGCAGGCCAGGTTGAGCGTGATCCCCGACCCCTCGGAGGCCAGGTCCTGGGCTGCCGTCTTCGCCCAGGCCCACAAGCCGACCCGGGCGGTGTTCGACAGGGCCAGGGTCGGGACCGGTTGCACCACGGAGTAGGAGGTGATGCAGCAGATCCGCCCCCACGCCCTCTCCCGCATGGTGGGCAGCGCCGCCCTGATCAGGCGCACCGCGGACAGCAGGTTGGCGTTGAGGGCAGCCTCGAGCGCATCATCGTCGAGGTCGAGGGCGCGGCCGGGCGGGGGTCCGCCGGCATTGGCGATGACGATGTCGACACCGCCGAAGGTGTCAATCGTGGCATCGACCACCGCCGACGGTGCAGCAGGGTCGGTGATGTCCGCGACCACTGTTGCCACGTCGGCTCCAGCTGCCTGTATCGACGTCTGGGCTGCGGCCAGACTTCCTTGATCCCGGGCGGACAGCATGACCTTGGCCCCTTCACCGGCCAGTGCTTCAGCCGTGGCCCGTCCGAGGCCACGTGAACCGGCCACCACCAGCGCC
>JADGOF010000080.1 GCA_017883105.1 Acidimicrobiales bacterium | reverse complement strand
CGGCTTGCTCTCCCGGGTGTGGATGGCCCAGTGGCACTTCGAGCAGATCCCCACGAAGGTCTCTGGGGAGTCGTAGTCCTCTAGGTGCTTCTGCAGGTTCGTCTCGGTCGCCGTGATGAGGCAGCCGACGCAGTGGGTCGGTGCCGGCCACACGCCGTTCCGGATGTTCTCATTGATCAGCGCGCCCTGCTGGTCTCGGTACGCTCCGCTGAAGCCGTTGTAGCTCTTCGAGGTCATCGCTTCACCAGGTGGATGATACGGCCCACGTCCTTCGCTACTCGCCAGTCGTCGCTCAGAGCGGCGATCTCTGCCTTCGCGGACCGGAGTGCGTGGGTTGCCCGCTCACTGTCGATGCGGCCCTCCAGGAAGATCCCTGTCACTCCTGAGGCGAGGCGAGGTCGCCCTGATGACGACTCAGTGGCTCCGGCAGCCGTGCGCTCGACCTTGGCCAACTCCACGAAGTAGCGCAGGGGGCGTCGGCGGGCTGACCGGGCTACTCCCGACCACCCCGCTCCTGCCCCACTCTTGTACTACTCCTGTACCACCCCTTACTCGGCTCTGCGCCCCACCGAACCGGGACGTCTCCGACGATCGGCCCACCATTCGTCGCGCTCTCGTACCACCCCCGGGCCAGGGGTTCGGTGAGATCGTGAAGCGCACGCACGGGTTGCGCACGCCCTACGGGGTATGCGCCTGAGTGCGCGTGCCCCCGTCCTCACGGAGGTGGCGCCCGTGAGCTTCAGGTGGTGGTTCCGGGTCCACGAGCTACACCCTGCTGTCCATGGCGGCCGCCCACTCATCCTGTTCGGTTTCTTCATCGCTGAAGGACATGGAGTCGTCCGGCCACGGTGACCCGTCGAAAGCGCTCGCCAGTACGCCACTCTCCCGCGGGTGGCTCTCTGGGCGGTGTGGTGACACATATTCCCTGGTCGGATCCAGTCCGCCCACACCGCCAACAAGGGGGTGGCGTGCTGGACCGCCGTCTAGATCTATGGGAGCGGCGGACTGGGTTGGTAGGGCGAGTTGCCACCCGATCAGCCGCCCGGTTTCGGGGTCACGCAGCTTGGTCGAGGTCACGCCGAGATCGCTTCGGACCCGTTCGAGGGTGCGCTTCGACACGCCAGCTTCGTTTGCGATCCTCAGCACTTCGGCAGTGTCGACCGGGCCTGCCTCCAGAATCGACTTGACGAGGTCCCTCGCGTTCTCCCGCTCGGTGCGCTCTCCCTCAGTCTGGCGAGCCGCCACGAGGGATTCTGCTGTCACCGTGGAGAGGCTGAGTCCATTGACTCGACCGCACTCATGCCTCTCATCGTTGTCGATGACGAAGCCGATCCCGGTGGCCGGCGGTCGGTAGTTCGTCTTCGACACCCGAACGACTCGACGCTGCTCGGACTCGTCTCCGGGATCCGCGCCGAGCACATAGACGACCCTCGGAATGGCAGTCCAGGCCGTAGAACCGATCGCAGCCGTGGTGGGGTCAGCGCTGCCCTTTGGCGGGTGCGTCAAACCGACGATGGCACATCCTGTCCGTTCGGCGACACCAGCGAGAGCGGACAGGGCCGACCCGACTACGGCGTAGTTATGGCTGTCTCCAGTGATCGAGTAGCCGAGCCCGTCGACGATGAGCAGTCGGACCTCGCCGTCAAGGAGAAAGGTCTCCAGGGCCGCACAGTCCTGCGGCAGTCGCCAGGGGCGCCGGTAGTCCCGTCCGTCCTTGTCTTGGTCCTCGACATCGGCGAGCACATCGACGCGCCCGACATCAGCCCCAGCAGCGTGCAGTCGAGCAACAAGTCGATCGGCTGGCTCCTCGAGAGACAGAGTCGCCGCGTTCAGCGCCCCCGGGTGGGTACCGTCGTCCGGATATGGCCGGCCGGTCGTGACCTGAGCGATCAGCCAAGCGGCGAACGTTGACTTTCCGCCCCCCTGTCGTCCCACGAGGACGTGCAGGGCTCCTGCTGCCAGCCAGCCACCCCAGAGCCACACGGGGCGGGCGGGCATGATCTGATCGGCTTTCGTGGAAAGCATCCGAGGGCCTGAGCGCGTATCTGGCGGAGGAACCAGGCCTTGCAGGTCGGCGTAGTCGGCGGTGCTCAAGACGCAACCTTTCGGGGCTGACCGATTCCGGCCGTCATGCCGGACCTGATCGTGGCGTCCGCCTCCGCTTCATCCAGTCCGATCCGAAGAGCAGCAGTGAGCAGTGCATTCCCGACTTCCTGCGCCGTGAGCACCCGGGCGCCGACAAGCTGACCGAGCGCGTGCGCCGAGCGGTTGAGCTGATCGTTCCGAGTGCCCTCGACGGCCATGACCAGGCGCCCCAGCTCCCTTTCGAGGGCAGCGGATCCGTATGCGGTGCGGCCAGGGTGACGTGGCACCGACGAAGTGGCGCTCGCCGGCCTTGACCGGCAGTCGAACAGACGCAGTGCCCAAGCGGGCGCCGGAGCGAAGGGCGTGTCTAGTGTCAGGCCCAAGAGTGAACCGGCCGTCCAGTCCCACGAGCCGCCGCCGTCCCGAACGCTTGGGGGGGCGGCGACGTATCCGCCACGACCACGCCAGTCGATGCCGGCCAGTCCGCCCAGGTTGACGGCGCACCCCCTGCCGGTGGGCGCTACGTAGCGGTGCCATCCCCTCGGTGTCGCGACGGTCGGACCCTCTCCGTCGGCACCAGGAGGACAGTCGTTCCGCGCTTCGAGCCGCTCCAGTGCATCCGGGCCATCGATGTCGAGGACGTCGAAGGCGAGCCCCGTTACGAGACCGATGTTCGCAAGTGGCGCAGAGGTCCACCATCTACGGACCTGCTCTGGATCGGTGGTGGCGTCCTTCACTCCATGGGGTACCAGCCGGCCGAGAGGACGCTTACCGCCGCGCTCAAGTGGGAGCACCGGCCAATCACGGCCGGCATAGTCCAGGGCAGCGCTGATCAGCGGGCTGTCGGTCATCTCATGCCCGCTGCCATACGGTCTTCAATGTGCCGTTTGACGTCCGGGCACGCCGATAGTCGCCGGTGGCGAAGATGACACCCTCTCTTGACAGACGCTTGATGATGGCCCCCATGGCGCGAGTGTTCTCTGTGAAGTAGCACTCTTCAAGGAGCTGGGCGCTGACGACCTCGGCCAAGAACTGCCGACCGCTGGGCATGGACCGAATGATCATCTCTGAGCGCTGCGCCCACTTCTCGTCGGCACCAGCGAGGGCGATGGCCATGCCCTTGTCCCCGCGAGCGATCGCTTCGCACATGGTTAGGGTGCGCGCCGACGGAGATTCCGTGGTCATGACGTCTGGGCCTGACCGGTCGTCTGCTGGCCGAGCCACTTCTGCACGTCGCCCGAGCGGTATCGAACGTGGCGGCCTATATGCAGAACCGGAGGACCGGACCCGACGTAGTTCCAGCGATAGACCGTAGC
The DNA here is from genome assembly GCA_017883105.1 of Acidimicrobiales bacterium. Classification (GTDB taxonomy): domain Bacteria; phylum Actinomycetota; class Acidimicrobiia; order Acidimicrobiales; family RAAP-2; genus Bog-756. Next base: position 4,902 of record JADGOF010000080.1, on the reverse strand, counting down.
GACGGGGACGTCCAAGTAGTCCGCCAGAGCGGTGGGGCTGAGAAGCGTGTCGATCATGATGTTTCCCTTCTGGTATCGACCGTTCGTAAGTTGGCACTATCGTACGTTGGATCTTGACTGTTCGCAAGTCATTCTATATTGTTTCCTTTATGGCAACTAGCGAGACAGGACGGAAGCTTGGCCCCACTGGACGGAGAACGGCCAGGAACCTCAAGGAACTCCGCGGCCGGGTCCCGGTGCGGGAGCTGTCCCAACGGCTGACGATGATCGATCGGCCGATCCTCCCGTCAGGTATCACGAAGATCGAGCAGGGTCACCGCCGTGTCGATGCAGACGATCTCGTGGCCTTGGCCATGGCGCTCGGTGTCTCGCCGAACCGGCTCCTCCTTGATCCCGAAGCAGACGATGCAGAGCTGGCCCTGACTGATGCCTTTCCGGTGACCCGGTCGCAGGCATGGGACTGGGCTACGGGGCGCTGGGCGTTGCCGGACGTCTTCGATGAGCGCAGGAGCCCGCTGCCGGCGGACCGTGAAATGGAGTTCCGTCGCGCGAACCGGCCAAACGAACCGAAGCCGGAGACAACGCCGCTCAAGGATCTAGTCGCCCTTGGGCCGGTTCTCAGGCCGGTGGTCGATGCCATACGGGCGGCCTTGGGGACCGGCGCAGTGACGTTCGATCAGGTTCTTGAGTACCTGGATGTCTGGAGCACCCTGAACACGACGAAATGGGCGACCGCCGACACCGATCCTGGTGATCTGGGAGACAAGCCGAAGGCCACTCGCTCCCACAAGAGCGCAACCCCGAAGGGGGGCTGAGGTGGCACACATCCAGAAGCGCAACGGGAAATGGCAGGCGCGTTACCGGGGGCCGGATGGGAAGGAGCGCACCCGCAGGTTTGAACGGAAAGTCGACGCGGAGAACTGGTTGGTCACCAACGGCGCCGACATCGCTCGGGGTTTATGGATCGATCCACTGGCAGGGAAGGCAACGCTCCAGGGCTACTCGAAGGGGTGGGAGGCATCCCAAGTCGGCCGGCCGGCGACCCTGGCGCTCATCGACAACGCGGTGCGGGTCCACATCCTCCCGGCACTCGGTGCCCGGGCAATGTCCTCGATTCGACCTACCGATATCCAGGGTTTCATCAAGGGCTTGGCGGGAAAGTACAGCCCGGGGACCGTGCGGAACATCTACGACATCACGGCCCGCATGTTCTCATCGGCGGTCGATGACCGGGTGGTGGCCGTGTCCCCGTGTCGCAATGTCAGCCTTCCCCGGCTGGACGATGCGGAGGTCACCCCGCCTTCGGTGGAGGAGATCACCGCGGTGGTGGCAGCGATGCCCGACCGCTCCGGGGCGCTGCGGTCCTGCTGGCCGGCTCAGGGCTCAGGATCGGTGAACTCCTCGGCCTCAGAGTCGCAGACGTCGACTTTCTCCGTCGTACCGTCCGGGTGGAGCGTCAGCGCCTGCAGACCGGCAAGATCGGGCCAGCGAAGACCGGGAAGTCGGTCCGCACCGTACCGCTGGCTTCCGTGGTCACCGACGTATTGGCGGCGCACCTGGCGGCCTATCCGTCGGGGGAGTGGTTGTTCCTCACTGAAGGAGGCGAACCTCTGACCTACCCGGTGTGGCAACGGGAGTGGAGGCCGGCCAGGGCCAAGGCGGGCACGGAGATGTCGACCCACGACTTCCGGCACTTTTTCGCGAGCGCGTTGATCTCCGCTGGCTTGAGCGTGAAGCAGGTGCAGACGGTTCTGGGCCATCAGAGCGCCGTTGTCACCTTGCGGACATACGCCCACCTGTGGCCCGGCGACGAGGACCGGACCCGCGCCGTCATCGAGTCAACCCTTCAGGATCTACGGACAACCTGCGGACAGGAGGTTTCCCAAAGGGACGTTATCGCAGGTCAGAGCACCTAAGCCTGGCCTATGCTTTTTTGGTCTCCCAGAAGATCTTGTCGATCTCGGCGATCTGGGACAGGAGGCTCTCGGCCACCGCTGCATCGTTGGTCTTCTTGGCCTCGCCCGCCGTCTTGGTGGCCTTCCAGAACAGGTCGTGCAGTTGAGGGTACTTCTCGAGGTGCTCGGGCTTGAAGTAGTCGGTCCACAGGACCCACAGGTGGTGCTTGACCAGATCGGCCCGCTCCTCCTTGATGACGATGGCCCGCACCTTGAAGCTCTCGTCGGTGGACGCGTTGTACTTGTCCATGGTGTTCTTCACCGACTCGGCCTCGATGCGGGCCTGCGCCGGGTCGTAGACGCCGCACGGCAGGTCGCAATGAGCGTGGACAACCTGCGGGGCGGACACCTGGTCGATGATGGCGAGCAGCTGGTCTGCGATGCGCATGGGCGGAACTCCTTTTCTCCGGTGGAACGAAGGTCTTCTGGTACAGACTGGGTCATGTTGCCGTATCCGGTCACCTTACCCACGTTCGTGGTCGTGCGATTCCTCGAATATCGGCCGACCGCACAGGTCCGGCGGTGACCGGAGCGCCGCCCGTCCGGCGCGTGGCGGTGCTTGTGCTTGTGGCCGTGGTGGCCGCGGCCATCTTCCGGTCCGTCCATCGGGTGGAGGTGGTGGGGGACTCGATGACCCCGTCCCTCTTGCCTGGCGACCGGCTGGTGGTGATGGGTCCGCCCTGGTGGAGGCCGCCATGGCCCCCGCCCGGGACGGTGGTGGCCGTCCGGGATCCGCGGCTCCCTCAACGGCTCCTGATCAAGCGGGTGGTGGCCGTCGACCGGGGTGCCGGCACCTTCGAGGTGACCGGCGACAACCCCGCGGCCAGCACCGACAGCCGGACGTTCGGACCGGTCCCTCGATCGCTGCTGGTCGGCCGGGCGGTCTACCGATATGCCCCGATCGGCCGAGGCGGCCGTGGCGTGTGGTGAGAGCGGAGTACGATCGGACCCGATGCAGAGCCACGAGGACAAATTGACCCCCCTCCTGATCAGTACCTATCTCGACGACATCGAGTCGAAGCCGCTGGAGGACATCCGGGCCATGCGCTCGGAATGCCAGCAGGCCGAGGTGGCGCTGTCCTACGTCCGACGGTTGATCCAGGGGCGGCTGGACATCGTCCACACTTTCCTCGAGTACCCCGGGGACGACGCCTCGCTCGACCTGGGCACCCTGGTCAGCGACCTCCCGGGGATCCTCTCGTCGGGCCCGGGCCGACCGGCCGGATTTGGCCACCTGCCCATGCTGATCGGTCCGGACACCGAGGACACGGAGCTCACCGCTGGAGTCACGGCTGAGCTCGATGCGGTCCTCGGGGCCGATGAGATCGGCCGGCTGGCCGATTTGGACAAGAAGGAGCTCACCGACCTGGCCACCCGGCTGGGGGCCATCGAGAAACGGGTGTCCGGCGTCCGGCATGCCCTTCACGAACGAATCGACGCCCTTCAGGCGGAACTGGTGAGTCGTCACAAGACAGGACGGGCGTCGGTCGACGGTCTGCTGTCGTGAAGGATCCGGCCCGCGTCGAAGGCTCCCAGTTCGTGAAGGAGCTCCCGGACAAGTTCAACGAGCTGGGGTCGTTCATCCGTGAGCAACGCAGCTCGGCCCGGTTGTCCCTGCGCCGGCTCTCCGAACTGGCCGGGATCTCCAATCCGTATCTCAGCCAGATCGAGCGGGGACTGCGCCGTCCGTCCGCCGAGATCCTCCAGCAGATCGCCAAGGCATTGCGGATCTCCGCGGAGACGCTCTACGTGCAAGCCGGAATACTCGAGAAGCCCAACGGCGACACGGACCTGTCCCGCCACATCTTCGCCGACCACCACCTGACCGAAGAGCAGCGCCAGGCCATGTTGCGCATCTACCTCTCCTTCCGTCACGAGAACGAAGACGAGGCTGCGGACGAACGGGCGACCCCGGAAGCATCCGCCCCGGGGGCCCGAGGGAGTGCGGACGGCCCGCGCCGCGGATCGGGTGAGGGACCGATGGCCAAGCGTGGGGCCACCCGTGCGGCTTCGTCCCCGGAAACCGCCACCCATTCGGCCCACCGCAACGGAAACACCCCTGCGGCCAGCGGTTCCACCACCGCAGCGGGCTGAACTCGGCCTCCCGGTAGGATCTTCGGCGCATGAGGCGGCTGGCCGTACTTTCGCTGCACACTTCGCCCCTGGCTCAACCCGGTACCGGGGACGGCGGCGGCATGAATGTCTACGTGCGCGAACTCTCATCGGCACTGGCCCGGGCCGGGGTGGTCTGCGACGTGTTCACCCGGGCCTGGTCCGACGACCTTCCTGCCACCGAGAGCATCGAGCCCGGCTTCCGCCTGCACCACATCTCCGCCGGCCCGCCCACGCCGATCGCCAAGGAGTCCCTACCGGGTGTCATCGAGGAGTTCGCCGAAGGCGTGCTCAAGCGGATGGGGACGGCGGAAGCCTTCGGCTCCGACGACGACCTGCCCTTCGACGCCGTCCACGCCAACTACTGGCTGAGCGGAGTGGCCGGCCACCTCATCAAGCACCAGATGAATCTTCCGCTGGTCTCCACGTTCCACACGCTCGACCGGGTCAAGGCCGAAGCCAGCCCCGAAGAGGTCGAGGCCGACGCCCAGCACCAGCGGGCCGAGGCGGAAGCCGCGGTCATCCGCTGTTCGGACACCGTCCTGGCCTCCTGCTCGGTCGAGGCGGCCCAGATCACCGACCTGTACGGCGCCGACCCGTCCCGGATCCGCATCGTGGCCCCGGGGGTCGACCACGCCTTCTTCGGACCCGGCGACCGCGCCCAGGCCCGACGGGCGCTGGGCCTGCCCGGCCAGGGACCCCTGCTCCTCTTCGTGGGCCGGATCCAGCCACTGAAGGGAGTGGCGGTCGCCGTGCGCACCCTGGCCAATCTGGTGGACGACAACGACGATGCCCATCTGGTCATCGTCGGGGGCCCGAGCGGGCCCCACGGGGA
>JADGOF010000079.1 GCA_017883105.1 Acidimicrobiales bacterium | reverse complement strand
GGCAGGGTGAACCGCAACACCCGCTCGACGAAGCCGGCACGGGCTCGCGGGGCGCCCGGCGCCAGCGCCAGGAAGAAGCCGGGGATCCCGATGGTCAACGAACTGACCAGGGTCAGGTGGCGCGGGTAGAAGGGGTACGGAATGGCAGCAATGCCGACGATCAAGGCGAGGATGGCGGCGTAGACAGTCTTCGTGACGAAGAGATTTGCCACTCGCTGCACGTTGGCGATCACCCGCCGGCCCTCATCGAGGATCTGCGGGACGATGGCGAAGGAGCTGTCGAGGAGGACGATGCGAGCCACGGCGCGGGTGGCCGGACTTCCCGACCCCATGGCGATCCCGAGGTCAGCGATCTTGAGGGCGGGGATGTCGTTCACCCCGTCACCGGTCATCGCCACCACATGGCCGTTCGCCTGCAGCGCAGCAACGATGTCCCGCTTCTGGTGCGGTTGCACCCGGCCCAACACCGTCATTCGTTCGATCTGTTCGGCCAGTTCCCCATTACCCTCTGGCAAATCGCGGGCATCGCCAGGTCGGTCAGCGCCAACCACACCCACTCGTCGGGCTACAGCGGCCACGGTGGCAGGGTTGTCCCCGGACAAGACCTTCACGGCAACCCCTTGGGCCTGCAGGTAGGCGATTGTCCGCTCGGCCTCGGGGCGAAGCCGTTCCTCGAAGACCACCAGGGCCGCACAGGTGACCGGCGCAGGGAGGACGTCACCGGCCAGCGACGTGGTGGCGTGGGCGAGCATGAGCACCCGTCGACCCATCGCCGCGTGCTCGGCAATTCGGGCAGCCTGCTGTGGTGCAAGGTCGGGTGCGACGATCTCCGGTGCGCCGATGACCCAGGTTCCCTGGCGGTGGAACTGCACGGCGCTCCACTTGCGTGACGAGGAGAACCGGACGACCTCGTCCACCTCCCACCCGTCAGGTGATGGCACGGCACGGGCGGCGAGCATGGTCGCGTTGGGGGTGGGGTCCGAGGCGGCCATGGCCCCGATCACATCACGGACCGGACCGTCGGCGAGCGGCACGATCTCGAAGAGGTGCATCCCCGGTTCGGTGAGCGTGCCGGTCTTGTCGATGCAGAGGACGTCCACCCTTGCCAGCCCCTCGATCGCAGCGAGTTCCTGCACGAGGACCCGGCGACCGGCCAGTCGGATCGACCCGAGGGCAAAGGCAATGGTGGTGAGCAAGACCAGCCCTTCGGGCACCATGGCGCCGACCCCGGCTACGGAGCCGCGGATGGCCTCGTCCAAGGTCTGCCCCGCCCGCACGACCTGGCTGGAGACGAGCAGCAGCCCGACTGGCACCATCACCCACGTGATGATCCGAAGGATCCGGTTGGTCCCCTGCTGCAGCTCCGAGCGCACAAGGCTGAAACGTCGGGCGTCCCCCTGCAGGCGTTGTGCGAATGCGTCATCGCCGACCTTGGAGACCTGCATGGTGGCGCTGCCGGCCACGATCACGCTGCCCGAGAGCAGCCCATCGGTCAGGTGCTTGGTGATCGGAAGGGATTCGCCGCTCAGGAGGGACTCGTCGACCTCGAGTCCCCCGTCGAGCACGACGTGCCCGTCGGCGACCACCTGGTCCCCGGGACGGAGCTCCAACATGTCATCGACGACGACCTCGGTGACGGCCAGCTCGACGGTCCGGCCGTCCCGTACGGCATGGGCGCTCGGCGCGGTCAGCACCGCCAGCCGGCCGAGGATCCGGCGAGCGCGCAGCTCCTGCGCCCCGCCCACGAGCGTGTTGACGGCCAACACGATGCCGAACAGCCCATCCTGGAGGGGACCGACGAACAGCACGACCACGAACAGAGACCCGAGGATGGCGTTGAACCGGGTCAGCACGTTCGTCCGGAGGATCTGCCCGACCGTCCGGCCCGCGGACGTCGATACCACATTGATCCGTCCCGATGCCGCGCGCTCCGCCACCGCAGCGGCGGTGAGGCCGAGGTGCGGCAGAATCCCTTCGTCGCTACCGGTCACCGCACCTCACCCGGGTAACCCAGCAGCGGAGGCACTCATGGTCGACTCCCAGTCGACCACAGCCGCGGCCCCGGGTTCGCCCAGAAGGTGATCATCGGCGTGCCCACCACCAATACCAGGTGAGCGCCCATGTGAATGTCCATCCGGTGAGGCGGTAGTCCGCCCACGGAGCCGGCGGGGTCGGACGCAAGAGGTCACTTTCGGTCCACCTGAGGCGTCGACGCGGGAAACTCTCATCTTGGTGAGGGCTCAGTCACCCAAGCTTTCGATGGGGATGACCAAGGTGAGGACGCTGCGTCCCATGTCGTCCGTGGCGAACATCAGCCCAGCTGGCCTGGTTCGGCTATGCGATCGCCCCAAGCCGGCTTAGGAAAGCGCCTTCGCCCAACTCACTTCGATCAGGTTGGCGCCACATACGCAGCGATGCCTACGACCGGCTTGTTGAGAACTGTACCGCCCATGGACCCAAGGAATGGGGCGGTGAAGGCGAAGATGCCGCCGTCGGAGGCCGCCAACCAGTAGCCGCCGGTGGCCGGGTCCCACGCCATGCCCACGATCGGCTTGTTGAGCACCAGCGATCCGGTCGAACCGTGGAAGGGAGCGTCGAAGGCGAAGATGCCGCCGTCAGAAGCCACCAACCAGTAGCCGCCGGTGGCCGGGTCCGACGCCATGCCCACGATCGGCTTGTTGAGCACCAGCGATCCGGTCGAACCGTGGAAGGGAGCATTGAAGGAGAAGATGCCGCCGTCGGAGGCCACCAACCAGTAGCCGCCAGTGGCCGCATCGGCAGCCATGCCCACGATCGGCTTGTTGAGCGTCATCGATCCGGTCGAGCCCGCAAATGGGGCGTCGAAGGCAAAGATGCCGCCGTCAGAGGCCACCAACAAGTAGCCACCGGTGGCCGCATCGGCAGTCATGCCCACGATCGGCTTGTTGAGGTGCGTACCGCCCATGGACCCGTGGAATGGGGCATCGAAGGCAAAGATGCCGCCGTCGGAGGCCACCAACCAGTAGCCACCGGTGGTCTGGTCCCTGGCCATACCCACGATCGGAGCATTCAAGTGCAGGGAACCCGTCGAACCGTGGAAGGGAGCATTGAAGGAGAAGATGCCGCCGTCGGAGGCCACCAACGAGTAGCCGTTGGTGACAGGAGGCGGGCAGGGGCCGTAGCCAGAGCCGCAACTGCCGATGTTGGCGCTGACCGGTGCCAAATTTGCCACCAGGCCGGTGGCCGCGCCACCGACGAGAACGAGTGCAGCAATGACCGACGGGATGTAGTGCCGCCGAACTGCCCTTGCGCCCCGCCGGATCATGCTCCACGCGCTTGCAGTCATACGGTCCACCTCTTCTTTTCGAAGCCTCTAGAGACTTCTCAATCGGCCACTTCGGACCCCGCCCTATTGCAATTACCCAACGTAACCTGCTATTTCGGCGCGGTCAAGGGTATCTCGGCCCTATTCGATTCCTCCTATCTGGCCGCCGTCGCGTCGCCACCGAACGACAGCACACGCGATCGCCAGGCCGACAAGAAGTGTCAGCGAGATCACATCGCCCACCACGACCTGGCGCCATGGTTCGAAGCGCAGCACGCCGCCGGCAGTGCCGGCCCGTACCGACACCACTCCTTCGCCCGTAGGCCGTGCTGGAGAACCGTTCAACGACCACCCCGGCTGGTAGGGGATCGCCACCGTCACCCGGCCGGGCTTCCCCGGTGGAATGCGGTACGCGACCGGTGACAGGCGGGAAACGGCTGCGCTCCCCCGGTGTCCGATCCCCGTGTAGGCGAGGTTCTCCCATAGCTCGAGACCCGGTGAGTCGAGGACGAGTCGCAGCGTGGGTTGGGCGGAAAGCCACTGGTAGCTCCGCCAATCGACCGTCTTGGCCAGCGCGACGTACTGCACGCCGAGGGGTGCCATCAGGCTCCCCATGGGTCCGGCGGCACCGTGTTCGGCGAGCACCCGCTCGATGTACGCCGAACGGGGAGAGGTGCTGTCCGTCAACAGGCCCTCCAGCTGGACATTCGTCCCCGAGATGACCTCTCCGTCGAAAGCCGTCGGGGCCGGATTGGCCATGGCCCGTCCGCCGGTGAAGGGGAAGGACAGGTACTCCTCCCATGGCAGGAAAAGCATGGTCCCTGAGCGGTGCGCGGTGATGGCCTGGGTTCGATCCCAAGAGGCGGGCAGGTTGCTCGGTGCGATCTGACCCTCCAGGCCATCGAAGATGGTCGGGGCGTAGGCGAGGGGGAGGCCCACGGCGAGCGCCACGGCCCCGATCCGCCCGAGCAGACGGCGACGCCCGGAGGCGGCGGAGACCAGGCGTTCGACGCCCAAGCCGAAGCAGGTGGCATAACCCAAGGCGGGCAGCATCGAGAACTTCTCCGGCTCGCGCATGACATCGAAGAACGGCACATGGTCGAAGGCCCAACGGAACAGAGGTCCGGTCGGGCCTTGCGAGCCCAGGGCGAGGAAGAAGCCGAGCACAGCCGAGACGATGACCACCTTGGCAACTGCCGGGCGGTCAAGCCAACGGGAAGGCGAGCCTCCTCGATAGCGGAGGCCGGAGCCAGCCTCGGGTTCGGTTCTCTCGCTCCGCAGGGTGCTCACGGCGCCGACTACCACCACCACCAGGATCGCACCCAAGAAGAAGAGCCATCCAGAGACGACGTCCTTCGGGAGCACGGGCCCGGGATTCACTCGCCAGAAGCCGTAGAGACCCACGATATTGCCGAAGAGTCCAATATGCGGGTCCCCGCTTGTCTGGAAGGCATCGAGACTCCTGGTGCCCACCGTCACGGGCAGGGATGTACCGATGGTCGGAAGGAACACATAGGCGAGCGACACAACGAAGCAGAACTCCACCACGGCCGCCCAGGCCAACGCAGCCAGTCGACGGCGGTGGGACACGACCACCGCCAGAAGGACGACGGCGCAGATCCAGGCGAAGTGGGGGCTCATCCCGGTGAGGAGCGCCATCCACAACACCGGGGTCAGCCTCGCCGGCCCCCGAGCGTCGATAGCGTGCACCATCGACCGAACGACGAACGGAAGCAAGGCATAACCGAGCAGCAGGGCAATCTGACCCGCGTACAGGCGTTGGAATACGAACGGGTTGACCGCATACAGGGTCCCTGCTCCGAGGCGAGCCCACAGGGAACCCCCCACCAGCCGGCTCATCGCCGTCGTGGCGATCGGGAAGAACGCAGCGATGGGTAGCCAGGTAGCAGCGGAACCGAGGAGGTGCGAGGCAACACCCATCGCCACAGCAAGGGGCATGCCCGTCGTCACTCCCCCATTGAGGCCGAAAAAGGACTGGGGGAGGACGGAAGCATGGGGGCCGATGACCCAGTCGAGGAGGAAGACGCGGCCTCCGACGAATGGCCAACAGACCCCGACCGCCAGAATCAGACCGAGGACAAGCGACGGCAGATCGGGGTGCCTCCGCCAACCTCTTTCCGACCCCTCGGGCGGGGCGCCGGCGGATTCAGGAAGGAGCGACGGTGCGCTGCGCCCCACGTCCTCAACGAGATTCGGGATCGTCTTCTCCGTCATGGCGACCCGACGCGACCACCCATGCCGACGCGTCGCATCCCATACTCAGAGGATTCATTCCTTGCCTTCTGAAGGTCGGGATGAAGTAGCATACGTCCACCAAGAGGGTATCCTGGGGGTTTCGGCGTGGCTCTCATTCATGTGGTTGTTGTGTCTTGCGAGACCTCTGTCACATCTCGACGTCATCGGTGACGCGCATCGAGATGCGAGCCCCTGCGGATCCATGGATGCCCAGTGGTCGACGGCGTCACCGCGTCGCACCTGACCTGCGTACGCCATGACCGAATCCAGCAGTCTGGGAGCAAGAGCCCGTCGCCTGCGGCTCACCGATCTGGCCGGTGGCGGTGGACTCGTGTTCCTCATCGCCAGCGCCACCGTCGGCCTTTCCAACTTCGTCTTCCACATCGTCATCAGCAGGCTCCTCGGACCGGACCAGTACGGAGCCCTCGGCGCACTGTTGACCGTCGTGCTCGTTCTCAGCGTGCCACTCGCTGCCGTGCAGGCGGCGGTGACCCGTGCTGTAGCGATCAGGGGAGACGAACCGGTTCCCCTCCGCCAGCTGGTGACGCGGGCGACCATCGCCGGGGTCGTGGGCATGGCGGCTCTGGTCGCGCTGAGCCCGGCCTTGGCCGGATTCCTCCACCTCGGCTCTCCGACACCGGTCCTGATGCTCGCGCTATGGATTCCCCCCGCACTTGTCGGGGCGGTGCTGCAGGGGGTGTTGGTCGGGAGGCTGCGGTTCACTCCGTTCGCTGTCGCCATGCTGGTCGGCGGCGGCGCGGCGCGGCTGTTGTTCGGCGTGGTGTTGGTGGAGGCGGGATATGGGGTCGTCGGCGCCATGCTGGCAAACGTCCTTGCCACCGTCGTGACGCTTGGCGTCGTCGCGTGGCCGCTGCGCAGAGAATTCCGTTCCGTGCAGCACCTCTACACGCGGCTGTTGGCACTGAGCGACGGCCTGGCGGCGTTGTTGGCCCTCGGCGGGTTTACGGTCTTCGCCGGCATCGACACGTTCCTCGTCCGCCACCTCCTCGCTTCCCACCCGGCGGGCCTCTATGCCGCAGCGGCGACAGGAAGCAGGATCGCCCTTTTCGCCCCCGGTGCGTTCGTGATACTCGTGTTCCCCCGGTTCGCCGCCACCCATGGACGTGGCCCCGAGGCGAGGAGGCTCCTCGTGCAGTCGATGGGGGTCGTCGTGGTGATCGGATTCGCCGTCGCCGGGACAATCGTGGCGCTGCCCGGCCCGTTGGTCCACATCCTCTTCGGCAATGGGTTCAACGGTTCGGCCGGAACCATCGGCATCCTCGCAGTCGAGGCGGCCGTCCTCGGGGTCATCGGACTGCTCGTCTACTTCCATCTCGCCCGAGGCTCGCTGTTCGCCCAGCTGAACTGGCTCGGCGTCGGCGTGGCGACAGCCGGTATCGCCCTGTTCCACCGGAGCCCCCGGGACATCGCCGCCGTCATGCTGGTCACGAGCCTTCTCGTCCTCGTCCTTTCCATCGTCGGAGTCTTCCTGTCAGACGAAACCACCGATGGGCTCATGGCCGGAGAAGGTGAAGAAGAAGTATCCGAACCGGACGCCTATGACCTCAGCATCGTCGTCCCCTTCTTCAACCCGGGCCCCCGATTCGGCCCGCACCTGAGCGACATCGTCGACGTGTTGGCAACCACCGGTATCACCTTCGAAGTAATCGCCGTCTCGGACGGCTGCACCGATGGCAGCCAACATCTCGTGGCCGCACTCGGCGAGCGCAACGTCCGGCTGATCACACTTCCGGAAAACGGCGGCAAGGGTTCGGCACTGCGGATCGGCATGACGGAAGCCCGCGGAAAGTATGTGGGCTTCATCGATGCCGACGGTGACCTTCCCGCTGGGCTCATCCCTCGACTCGTCGCACTGACTCGGGATGATCGGCCGGATGTCGTGCTCGGCAGCAAGCGACACCCGGACTCCGAAGTGGTCTACCCGCCATTGCGGCACCTGTACTCGATCACTTACCAGGTGCTGATCGCCCTGCTCTTCCATCTCCCCGTCCGGGACACCCAAACGGGCCTCAAACTCATCCGCAGGGAAACGCTGTTGGCGGTCGTGCCGCGCATGGTCGAGAAGCGATTCGCGTTCGATCTCGAGCTGCTGGTCGTGGCACGTCACCTCGGATACCGCCGCTTCGTCGAAGCGCCCGTCGTCATCCGCGAACGCTTCTCCAGCACCATCTCTCCGCGCGCGGTGCGGGGAATGTTCCTCGACACCCTCGCCATCTTCTACCGCTTACGAATTCTGCGGTTCTACGACCAAGTACAACCCACCGCATCACAAATTGACCAAGCACCCACCACGTCCGAAGTCCTCGACGCTACGCCTGGTGCCGCCATCACGCCCACCCGAACGCTCGGCGCCGGCTCGTCACCTGACGATCACGTTCAGGGGACCTCACCCAGGCGCATCCTGATCTACAACTGGCGAGACCTGAGTCATCCACACGCCGGGGGAGCCGAGGTCTACACGGACGCCGTCGCCACCGCATGGACGCAAGCCGGTCATCGCGTCACGCTCTTCACCAGCGCAGTCGACGAGCTTTCCGAGCATGAAACCGCTTCGGGTGGCTATCAGGTCATCCGACGCGGCCGTAGGCATGGCGTGTACCGGTCTGCCAGGCAGCATTGGGAGCACGAAGGACTCGGCCAGTTCGATCTGGTGGTCGATGAGGTGAACACCCGACCGTTCGGATGCCCCCGTTGGGTGATCGGCGTCCCCGTCGTGGCATTGATCCACCAGGTGGCGCGCGAAGTCTGGTTC
>JADGOF010000078.1 GCA_017883105.1 Acidimicrobiales bacterium | reverse complement strand
GCTGGAGCTGGTTGGACTAGAAAGTAGTGCGATATGACTCACGCCGAGCAGTACTCGACGTCAGAGCCAGGTGCCTGCCCCACACCACGCAAACGATCCGTCGGACGGTTATTTGCATTGCTCGCACTGGCCCCAACATTGGGAATTGCCGCCACGGTGATTTCCACTACGGGACCTGCCTCTGCCGACCAAATCTCCGATGCCAAGGCCCAGGCTGCGGCGGTCAGCTCCAAGCTCCAGGCGATCGATGCCCAACGCCAGGCACTGACCGGCCAGGTGACCGCGGCCGACTACCAGCTCTCCCAGCTGAGGAGCCAGATCGCTGCCAGTCAGACCGAGATCGCCAAGGACAAGGCGGCGGTGAACAAGGACAAGTCCCAGCTCCGTTCCCAGGCGATCACCGACTACATGAGTAGTGGGAGCAACAGCCAGGTCACCCAGATGTTCTCGTCGAACATGAATGCCAACGGCATCCGCTCCGAGTACTCCTCGATCGCCACCGGCAACGTGACCACCACCATCGCCAAGCTCCACACGGCCCAGTCGCAGTTGCAGGCCACGACGGACGCGCTCCAGCAGAAGGAAACCCAGGCCTCGGCGACACGGAACAGCCTGGCCGCCGCGGAGAACCAGGCGAGCGCGTTGGCCGGCCAATATCAGGGCACGCTCAACAGTGTCAACGCCAACATCGCCAAGCTCGTCGTTCAGCAGCAGAACGCACAGGCCGCTGCAGCCAAGGCCGCCGCCGCCGCCGCATTCAACAAGAAGGTGGCTGCCGCACAGGCGGCCCAGGCCGCCCAGGCCACAACGGCGGCCAGTGTCAGCAGCACTTCGGGTGGCAGCCAGTCCGGCTCCTCCTCTTCGGGAGGCGGTTCGACCGTTTCGGTGCCGTCCGCACCTGCTCCTCCCTTGGCCGCCGGCGCTGCAGGTGCGGTGCAGGCGGCGGAGTCCCAGGTCGGCGTGCCCTACGTGTGGGGCGGCGCCAGTCCGAGCGGTTTCGACTGCTCGGGGCTCGTCGAGTGGTCCTACGCCCAGGTCGGGATCAGCCTCCCCCACTACTCGGGGGGCCAGTACGACGCCACCACCCACATCGCGCTGGCTGACATTGCGCCGGGCGACCTGCTCTTCTACGGTCCGGGTGGCTCGGAGCACGTGGCCATGTACGTCGGTGGCGGCTCGATGATCGAAGCTCCCTTTACCGGGTCCGTCGTCCACATCACCGGCGTGCGCACCGACGGTGGCTTCGTCGGTGTCGGCCGGGTGGGCTGAGCAACACCCGGCGGCTCGGTTGACCTGACCGGGTCGACCCGGGGTTCACGCAGCCGTTTCCTCGTTCCCTAGCTGGATCGCTCCGGCCGTGGGCCGACGACCCCGTATTCCGGCCCTGCGTCGGGCTCAGCCCTGATCGTGGGCAGCGAACTCAGCCGGTGGCATCTGGCCGACCGTGCCTCCGGCGCGGGGCCCAGGCGGACGGGCGAAGCGGAACGGCAGAGCCTCCCGACCGGCCTGGATGACCATCGCCTCACCGGTCTCTTCACCGGAGAGGCGATCGAACACCGCACTGGAGACGGCGGACACATCGATCAGCGGGAACCCGCTCCCCTCCAGCACCTCGCGCATGTCATCGATCAGCGGTGTGTCCACGATGCTCGGGCACACGGCATTGATGGTGATGTGATGCTCGGCCAACTGAGGCCCAAGCGACCGGACCAGGCCGACCACCGCGTGCTTGGTGAGGCAATATATGGGGTCCGGTGAGAAACCGATCAGGCCGGCCAGGGACGCGGTGGCCACAATGGCACCACCACCCCGCTCCGACATTGCCGGGACCAGCGCCCGGATGCCGAAGACCACCCCGTCGATATTCACCCCGACGGCCCGTCGGTAGATGTCGTCGGTGACCTTGGTGATATCCGCCTCACCGGTCGTCACCCCCGCGTTGAGATGGGCCAGATCAATACCGCCGAAGCGGGACATCACCGCATCGACAATCCCCGGCCACTCCTCGGAACGACCCACGTCGGCCTGCACCGCCAGGCCGTCGAACTCGCCGGCTGCGCGTGCCGCCGAGTCGCCGTCACGATCGACGATTGCCACCGAGACCCCCGCCTCGGCCAATCGGGTGGCCGTGGCCAATCCGATGCCCGACCCCCCACCCGTGACGATGGCCACCTTGCCCGCAAGCGATCCCATTGTTCCCCCCCCCATATTGTCTCGGCTGATGTCGTGGTCGGAACGCTGGTTCTGGTGCCCACCGACGCCCGCCGTTGACCCCGGTGTCACCCTACCGGGCACCTGGGGCATACTGGGAGCGCGTCGATTGCGTCTCGGATCAGGCGCCCATTGACCATGACACCTACTCCTTCATGAGACCGATCCCCGTCGCGTTCCACGTCTGGTTCCTCGAGGTGCACACCTACGGGATCGGACTGGCCCTGACCTTCTGGTTCGGGCTGCGCTACACGGAGCGGAGGCTGCGCAACGCCCGCTACCCCTGGCAGTGGGTGACCGGGATGTTCCTGTGGGTGATCGTGGCGGCCATCGTGGGGGCCCGGGCCCTCCACGTCGTCTCCAACCTCTCCTTCTACTCGAAGTATCCAGGCCAGATCTTCGCCATCTGGCAAGGGGGGCTCTCGTCGTTCGGGGGGCTCCTCCTGGCGGTTCCCGTGGCCATCGTGAGCCAACGGCGACGCTGCCCCCAGTTGGCGACCATGCGGTTCGCCGACCTGATGGCGCCGGTGCTCATGGCCTGCTGGGGTATGGGTCGCTTGCTCGGCCCCCAGCTGATGGTGGCCGGTGGCGGGCACCCGACCAACCAGTGGTTCGGCATGTACTACGCCGGTCAGGTCGGGAAGCGGCTTCCGGTGCCGATCTTCCAGGCCATGGAAGACTTCGCCATCTTCGGCATCCTCTTGCTGGTCGAGCGTTGGTTGCGCGCCAACACCCCGACTCCGGTCGATGTCACTGCACCTGTCGAAACCCTCGACCCGGGTGCAACGGGGGTCCCGATCAGTACACCCCCATCGGGTGTGCTCCCTCCGGCAGGCATCGTGCTGGGTGTGGGGATGGTGCTCTGGGGCATCGAACGCTTCCTCGACGAGCACCTCTGGCTGGGCGAGGACAGCCACCTCGGTTCCCTGCTGGTCCAGGGCGCCGGGATCGGCCTGGCCACTGTGGGGGCGATCCTCCTGATCACCCGGATCGGCCCACTCCAGCGCTGGCGACGGGGCGAGAACCGTGGCATCAGATACGGGACCGCCGATGGTCAGGAACTCACCGATCCGGACGTCCACGAAATGACCGATCCGACCGATGACGCGACCCCTGTGGGATCGCCATCTGCCGCACCCGGCCTCTCGGAAGATGCCTGAACGATCGGGCCCCTCCGGCAGTGGGCTCAGCCCGGTCGGCCGGAGTAGTCGGGCCTGTGTACCTCGTGCGGGCGAAGGTCGTCCTCCCCGGCCACAGAAGTTGACGCGGACCGCCGTCTGACTGCGAGAGCAGCGAGTCCGGCGAGAGCGGCCACACCGGCGAACACAATCATGGCGACCAGGGACCAGACGTATCCGACCAACATGAGGGTGACCACGGCTTCAACGGCGACCACCGCCCACCCCACGGTTGGGCCGGCTGCGGCAAACCGACGGTGGAAGGCCAGCAGTTCGGTCGGTGTCGACAGGTTGCGGGTGAGGAGCACGGCCAGGCCGCGGAGGGCACCGAAGCCCGTCCCGAGGGCCAGGGCCACCGCCGGGTTGGTGGTGAGGGCACCGAGGGTCAGCATCAGGTAGACAGCCGCAGTGGTGATGTAGGTGGCCAAGCCGGTGCCGATCTGCCAACCGAATCCTGCGCCGTAAACCCACGGGCGGTAGTGGTCGAGCCAACGCTCGTTCACCTGACGGTGGTGGATCGGAAGCCGGAGGCCGCCGATACCGAGGTCGGATCCGAAGGCGACGAGCGCGGCACCGATGGCCGCCGAACCGAGCGTGGGCGACGACAGATGCAGGGCACGGACCCCCCCGGCCAGCAGCGCCATCACCACTCCGATCGTCAGCCCACCTACGGTCGACCCGACGACGAACCATGTTGTCGTGGCCCGGTAGGAGTGGCCCCGCGCCCGCTCGCTCAGCGGCGTGATGGTCGAGAGCATCGACAGTCCACACGGTGACCACGTCGAGCGCATGGCGGCGGCCACGGCCACCATGGCGGCAACAGCACTGATCCAGATGGTCATTGGGCTCCTTTGGCGAACGAGAGTGAGCAGAGGTCGGGAGTCGCGGTCAGGCGGGTGAACCGTGGAAGGAAGCGTCGAAGGCGAAGATGCCTCCATCCTGAGCCACCAGCCAGTAGCCCGACTGGCTGGGGGCGCCTAGTCGGGTGGTCACCGCCGGCGACGCCATACCCACGATGGGCTTGTTCAGGTGCTGGCCGCCCATGGAGCCGGCGAACTTGGCGTCGCCGAAGGCGAAGATGCCGCCGTCGGCTGCGACGAACCAGTACCCCTTGCCGTTGGGGGACGCGGCCATGCCCACGATCGGCTGATTCAGCTGCTGGCCGCCCATGGAGCCGGCGAACTTGGCGTCGCCGAAGGCGAAGATGCCGCCGTCGGCTGCGACGAACCAGTACCCCTTGCCGGTGGGGGACGCGGCCATGCCCACGATCGGCTGATTCAGCTGCTGGCCACCCATCGAGCCGAAGAACTGGGCGTCACCAAAGGCGAAGATGCCGCCGTCCGAGGCCACGGTCCAGTAGCCCTTGCCGCTCGGCGTACACGCCATTCCCACCATCGGTGCATTGAGGGGATGGCCACCCATCGAGCCGAGGTACGGGGCGTTGTAGGCGAAGATGCCGCCGTCCGCAGCAACCAGGTAGTAGCCGCCGGCCGAACGCTCGGCGATCCCCACCATCGGTCGGACAAGGGTCGCTCCCGACTCGTCCCCCACGTTCGGAAAGTCGCCAAAGGCCAACAATTTGCCGAACGAGGTCACTATGCCGTAGCCCGCCCCGTCTGCGCTCGGTGCGATGCCGATGGCCTGGCACTTGGTCTGCACTGAGTGGCAGGGGGGCGGGGGCGGGGAGGGAGGGGCGGCGGTCCAACAAGCGACATTCTGTTCCGCGGTGCTGTTGTCCTGCGCGTTGGTCGTCGTACAGGTCGGGTCCACCGTCCAGGGCGGGACGCAGGAGACGACACGGCACACGATACGGCCGATACAGTCCACGTTCTGGTTGCACTGCCCGTAGCGGAATTGAAAGCACCCGGTGACATAGGAGTTACACCCGCCGGGTCCGCATCCGCAGCTGACTCCGTCGCATGCCGGCTCACAGAATCCCCAACCGTTTCCGCAGCCGGTGTCGCACTGGCACGTGGCATGGCAGTCCATGTAGTAGCGGGCCCCGCCGCAGTACGAGGAGTTGTCCGCCTTCCACCAGCCGCCCATCACCGCATCAGCCGGGCAGAAGTTGTACCCGTTGTTAATCGAACAGCAGAAATCGGTAAAACCGGCACAGCACAGTGATCCGCATCCGCAGTTCCCGTTCCCACAGGTGCAGATCGCTCCGTACGCCGTCCCCGGCTTCAGCACAAGATCGAGGCCGGCACCGATGGCCACCGCGCTGCCGGCATAGGCCGATCGGTTGATGAAGCTGCGGCGCGAGATCCTCGACCCGAGGAAACTTGATGCTCGTTCGACCAGGGTTGTCGTCATGGAATCCTCTTCATCGGGAGGTCAGCTCAGCGTGGTGGTCGAAACGAGATCCCGAGCAGGCGCCGGGCTGCATCGAGCCTGGCCATCGCAGCGATGGCCAGGTAGGTGAGCCACCCGCAGAGTGCGCTCGCCGCGACCAACGGGATGCCGTGGATGGGCTGTTCGGACAGGACGGAGGCGATCGAACCAGTTGGTCCGGCCAGTGCGACCACGACCGCCGAGATCGCCAAGCCGCTGTTGATGACCACATGGAGCATGGTGGCTGGCGTGTCAGGAGTCCCGAAGCAGCCACAACTGGCGATGGCTCCGCCCTTGGATCGGGCAAAGGCCACTGCCCCGGCGAACACGAGGTAAGACACCGCCACCAGTCCGGCCGTCATGGTGCGGGGAACCAGCAGGGCCACCATCCCGAGCGCCGCCTCGATGATCGAGCCGACCCGGATGATCCAGCGAAGATGCCGTGCGGGGACGTAAATGACTGCCGCGAGGGCGCGGGTGGTGTCGTCCGGCCGAATGGCCTTCGCCACTCCGGCTACCACCAACAGGGCGCACCCGACGAGATAGGGGCCGATCAACTGCACGACAGAACCTCGGAACCGCGTGACACAGGTGACACACCCGACCGGCGGTTCAGTTCCATGGGGCGCCAACTTGTGTCGGGGACGCCAGGGACGAAGGGCTGATTGCCACATTGGTGAGCAGCGTGTTCGCCTTGAGAACCAACACACCTCGGCGCGCGTGGCTCCCGAGCACCACGTAGAGGGTGAAGGGCCGACCGGCCTCGGTGAAGAACCACTGGGTTCCCGACTGTCCACCAAGGCCCCGCCGCAGCACGTACGGTCGAAAATCGGAGGTGGCCAGCGAGCGGGGCATGCCCTGCCGCGCGAAGAGGCGGGTTCCGACACTGGCTGGACCGTATTCGAAAAGGGCGGCGAAGACGTCGTCTGCCCCCATCAGGTTGACTGCACCGGAGCCGAAGTCGCCCACCTCCGCGGGAAGGGCGAACGTGGCGAAATGGGCGACCGGATAGGTCTCTTCGTCCCCCACGGTGGGCCGCACGAAGATACGACCTTCGAACCCATTGGGCAGTGGCGCTTCGATCCCATGGGCCCGCAGCAGTGCCACGGTCAGCCGGCCTTCCTGATTGGCGTGTCGAGAGGAGGTTTGTCGTGTCCGTCGGGACCGTAGATGTCCGCGAGGGAGGTTGGATAGAGGCTCGGGTCGCCCGGGAAGATGCCGGCTGCCATCAACTCCCGGTCATTGGCCAACTCGCGCTCGGGCCCGTCGAGGCCTTCGGCGTGGGCCCGGCTCCGGCTCCCCACGTTGAACTCCCGTGCATCGACAGCCGCCCGTCGAACCAGTTCCACCACCTGCTCGAACCGATTGGCCACACCCTCCCCGATTCGTCGGCCAGAGGCACCGTCGACCAGGACAAAGAAAGGCGAGCCTGGGACCTCGTAGTCACCCCAGGCTTCCGTCGACATCACCACCGGCACCGCCGAGGAGGCCTGGGCGGCCACCTCCCAGGGGATCTCCATCTCCGGGCCCTTGGTGACCACCACCAGGCGGGTGTCCACGGGAAGACCGAGCTGCTCCGACTGCTTGAAGGCCTTCCAGAAGCCGGCGCAGGTTGCGCATCCCGATGAGAGGAATGCCAGCAGCGTCAGCTGGTCTCCGGTGGCCGGGGCGATGGCGAGGGCGTCACCGGACGGCGTGATCCCGGCAATGGTGGGCGCCGAGGTCGAGCTGCGTTCCCCGGGCAATGGTGGGCCCATGGTCAAGGGGACCGAGACGGGGCTCGATCCGGAGGGAGAGGACCCATTGTGATCGTGGGCATGGGCGTCGTGGGCGCCACTCGGCTCCCCTACGCCGGCTCCGAGGTCGTGGAGCCCCTTCAGGATGTCCGCGTGGCTGCGCAGGAGGCCGGCCACGAGCACCCCCAACAACAATACGACGATGCACAGAACAATCACTAGTGCGACCACGAACCACCTCCACGTCGGCAGGGAAGCGCCCACTTCCATGCACCTCTACCCGAGGCAATGGTAGAGAGTGCATCATCAAAAGCGGTGTCATTCCGAAGATTCTTCTCCGCTTCGCTGAGTTGGCGGCACAGATCTCGACAACGATGCAGTAGTCAGAGATGTCCGACGGCGTGGGTTACAGGTCGAGGTGGGTCGCCAACTCGGTGCTGGTTGCCAGTCGCTGCCGCCCGCGGTAGCCCTCAACCACCGCCGTTGCCTCTGCCTTGGGTCTCCCACCACGTGGCCCGGCCTTCTGGCGTGTCGATACCGAGCCCGGGCTCCTGTCCATAGAGTGGCTGGGCCCCGAATCTCCAGATCGCCTGACCGCCTGGGAGGGTCACGTCCCTGGAGTGGGTCCACCCGGCGAAGTGGGGCACCCAAGCTTCGCCCGGCTACGTCGGGGGTACCGGGCGCTGTAGTTGTGCCTCAATTCCGGAGAGCCGATCGGCAATCGTCTGCAACGAGACCTCGTCTCCGGCGGGTTCTCCGACAGGGCCGGCGGACTGCTTGGCTCTAGGTGAGTGCTGTTTTACTGGCCTCCGCCGAAAGGACAGAAATTGGACTCGTCACAGGATCGCCTCTGTGGCCCGGACCCCGTCTCGGATGACTGAA
>JADGOF010000077.1 GCA_017883105.1 Acidimicrobiales bacterium | reverse complement strand
GGGCCTCACCTGGCCCCGCCTCGCCGCTCCGACCGGCAGCTACGTGTCGTTGAACACGCCGACCGCGGTGAAGTCGGCCATGAAGGAGCACGAATGCCGATTCTGGGGCTCGACCGGGTGGTCGGTGGCCGACAGAATGGGGAGGTAACGCCAGGTGGCCAACGCACCGGGAGATGGTGCAACCAGGGCCCGTCGATCGACGATGCCCGCGGTGGCGGTCGGAGTGCTGGCGGTCATGGCCGTAGCGATCGCCGCCTGCAGCTCGGGCTCGGGCTCCACCACGGCGTCCACGATCGCGGCCCCGACCGGACTGCCCGCCTTCTATGCCGTCCCGGCCACGCTCCCGTCACTCACCCCGGGTGCCTTGATCAAGTCCGAGCAGATCGCCAGTGCCGGCATCCAGGGCCGGGTCTTCCGGGTGCTTTATGTCTCCGAGGACGTCAAGGGCAAGCCGGTGATGGTGACCGGGCTGGTGATGGTCCCGACCACCCCGCCACCGACCGGCGGCTACCCGGTGGTGACCTGGGGCCATGGGACCAACGGGATGGCCGACCAGTGCGCCCCCTCCCTCTCGCCAGCTGACGCGGTACCCCTGGCCAACCGGCTACTGGCCCGGGGATGGGTGGTGACGGCCAGCGACTACCAGGGGGAGGGCACGCCCGGCCTGCTTCCCTACCTAGTGGGCGTGGTGGCCGCCCGCAACACCATCGACATCGTGCGGGCGGCCGGCCACCTCAGCGCCGCCCACGCCAGCAAGGAGTACGTGGTGTGGGGCCACTCCGAAGGTGGCCAGACCGCCATGTTCTCCCTGGCCATCGGCAACTCCTATGCCCCGGGCCTCCACCTGATGGGCGTGGTGGCCGGGGCTCCGCCCTCCCAGTTCCAGGACATCTACGTCTTCTTGAAGAGCAGTCCCTACCGCTACTACCTGTTCATGGCCGGGGCCGGTTTCAACGCCGCCTACGGCAACTCGGTCGCCCCGCTTTCGGAGGTGATCACCGACAAGGGCATCTCGCTCCTCCCGGTGTTGACCAAGGGATGCTCCGACTACATCCAAAAGCACACCCAGGTCTACTCGCTCGCCGACCTGGTGAAGGCCGACCCGTTCACCGTCCCCGCGTGGAAGAAGCTGCTGGTGGCCAACGACCCAGGCAGCCTCACCACGGCCACCAGCACACCGCTGCTGATGATCCAGGGGGGATCCGATGAGCAGATCCCGGTGGTCACCACTCAGCTACTCATGAAACACGTCTGCGCCCTCGGCCAGGACGTGGAGCGATGGGTCTACCCAGGACAGAGCCATGCCGGGGTCATTCCGGTGTCCGGCAACGACATGCTCACCTGGATTAACGATCGGTTCACCGGGGTGGCCAACCCCGATCCCTACCAGCCGAGCGGTGAAGCGGGGATCATGGTCTCGACCTGCTCGACCTGATCGATCGGGGCACGGCCCGGATACGCTGGGGGAACCTCAGCCGATAGACCGGCTGGATGCACTGCCGCCGATCTGAACGGAGCGAGACCGTGGCGTTCGACCTTGCCGCTCTCCTGGCAGATCACCAGGGCCAGAGCTTCGAGCTCCACTCACGGTTCATGAATCGCCAGCTGGTCAAGGTGTTGACCACCCTGGGGTTCGACCGCACCTACGTGCGCGCCGAGGGCTGCTATCTGATCGACGACCGGGGGGACCGGTATCTCGACTTCCTCTCCGGCTTCGGGGTGTACGCCCTGGGGCGCAGCCATCCGGTGATCAAGGACGCACTTCACCAGGCGCTCGATGCCGATCTCCCCAACCTGGCCCAGTTGGACTGTGCCCTCCTGCCCGGGTTGTTGGCCAGAGCGCTGGTGGAACGTTCACCGGCCGGCATCGAACGGGTGTTCTTCGCCAACTCGGGGGCCGAAACCGTGGAGACGGCCATCAAGTTCGCCCGGTGCGCCACCAAGCGGGACCGCATCATCTACTGCGACCATGCTTTCCACGGCCTGACCAACGGCGCGCTGTCGCTCAACGGGGGCAAGGAGTTCAAGAAGGGGTTCGGCCCCCTGTTGCCGGGCTGTGACCAGGTACCCTTCGGCGACATCGAGGCCCTGGAGCGCCAGCTGAAACGGGGGGACGTGGCTGCCTATGTGGCCGAGCCCATCCAGGGCAAAGGGGTGTACATGGCCCCGGACGCCTACTGGCATGCGGTGCAGTCGCTCTGCCACCGGCACGGCACCTTGTTGGTGATGGACGAGGTGCAGACCGGCATGGGGCGGACCGGCCGGTTCTTCTGCCATGAGCACTGGGGGCTGCGACCCGACATCATCACCCTGTCCAAGGCGCTGTCGGGGGGCTACGTGCCGGTGGGCGCGGTGCTGACCACCACCCGGGTCTTCGACGCCGTCTACAGCTCGATGGACCGGGCCGTGGTGCACTCCTCCACGTTCTCGAAGAACCAGCTGGCCATGGTGGCGGGGCTGGCCACGCTGCAGGTCCTCGAAGATGAGGACATCCTTGCCCGGGCCGCCGACAGCGGCGAGAAGCTCATGGGGGCCTTGCAACCGCTGGTCGAGAAGTACGAGCTGCTCCACGAGGTGCGGGGCAAGGGCCTGATGATAGGTCTGGCCTTCGGCGCCCCCGAGGCCCGTGGCCCACGCGCCCGGTTCCGCATGATGGAGTTGGCCCGCAAGGGTCTGTTCTCCCAGCTCATCGTGGTGCCGCTCTTCCACCGGCACCGGATCCTGACCCAGGTGGCCGCCGACAACGTGAACATCATCAAGCTGCTTCCCCCGTTGATCATCGGCGATGGGGAGATCGACCACTTCGTGTCCGCCCTGGACGACGTCTTGGCCGACGCGCAGCGGAGCTCGGGACTGCTGGTCGAGGTCGGCACCGCCATGGCCCGCAATTCGTTGCGGCGGGGCCATCGGCGAACGGATGACGCCCCGGTGACCGGCGCCGTCCATCCATGACCGAACCCGGGCCGGCCTTCACCTTGGAGGCCGGCCACCGCGTGCTGGTCACCGGGGGCGCCGGCTTCATCGGCTCCGCGGTGGTCCGGGAGTTGTGCGGCCGCGATCTCGACGTGGTGGCCATGGTCGAGCCCGGCGGGGACACTCGCAACCTCGACGACGTACCCGTCGAGCAGGTGACCGCCGATCTGCGTGACGCCGACGGGGTGGCCAAGGCGGTCGACGGAGCCAGGTCGGTTTTCCATATGGCCGCCCTCTACCGGTTCTGGGCGCGGGACCCGGCGGCCTTCTACGACATCAACGTCACCGGCACCCGCAACGTGCTCGACGCGGCCCGAAGGTCCGGTTGCGAACGGGTGGTCTACACCTCGACGGTGGGGACGCTCGGACTGCAGGGGGCCACGACCGGTGACCCGGTCGACGAATCCTCGTTTGCCCACGTTGACCACCTGTTCGGCGCCTACAAGCAGTCGAAGTACGTGGCCGAGCACGAGGTGCTGCGCGCCGCGGCGGAGGGACTGTCGGTGGTGCTGGTGCAGCCGACCACCCCGGTGGGCCCGCGCGATCTGGGTCCGACCCCGACGGGTCGGACCGTCCTCGACTTCCTCAACGGCCGGTTTCCGGGCTATGTCGACACCACCCTCAACATCGTCGACGTGGAGGACGTGGCCCACGGGCACGTCCTGGCCGCTGAGCGCGGCGCCGTCGGGCGCAGTTACATCCTGGGCGGAGAGAACCTGCTGTTGCGCGACGTACTGGCCACGCTGGCCGGGGTCACCGGACTTCCTGCCCCCACCCGACGGTTCCCGAGCGCCCTGGCCCTCGCCGCGGGACACCTCTCCGGTCTGGTGGAGGGCCGGATCCTCCACCGCGAGCCCACGGTGCCGTTGGAGGGGGCCAGGATGTCGACCACCCACATGTCGTTCGACGACAGGCGGGCTCGGGACGAGCTGGGGTACACCTCCCGCCCGGCGGGAGAGGCCCTGACCCGTGCCGCCCGCTGGTTCGTCGGGTCCGGCGCGGTGCGCCCCGAACGGGTGGCCGGTATCAGCTGGACGGCGTGAGGGACCCTAGGGTGGGCTGATGCGCGTCGTCATCGGATCGGATCACGCCGGATTCGTGTTGAAGGGGGCCGTTTCCGCCCACCTCCGCTCCGGTGGCCACGACGTCGAGGACGTCGGCACGTTCTCCGAGGAACCGGTCGACTACCCGCCCATCTGCGCCGACGTGGCCCGCCGGGTGGTCCTCGGTGACGGCGACGTGGGCATCGTGATCGGGGGCAGCGGGCAAGGCGAGGCCATCGCCGCCAACAAGGTCCACGGGGCCCGGGCCGCACTGTGCCACGACGAGTACACCTGCCGCCTGGCCCGCCGGCACAACGACGCCAACATCCTCTCCCTCGGAGCCCGGGTGGTGGCCACCGAGTTGGCCCTCGACATCATCGACGTGTTCATTGCCACCCCGTTCGACGGCGGCCGGCACGTGGCCCGCATCGAGGAGCTGGCCACCATCGAGGCAGAAGAGTCGGGCAACGCCGGACCTTCGCCGGCCGCCCCGTGACGGGCGGGCCGGACGCCCACGAGGTGGTGCGCTACCTGGCCGATGCGGTGGTGCCGTGCGACGGATCGACCAGCGTCATACGCTCCGGGATGGTGGAGGTCGCAGGAGACACCATCACCCGCGTCGGCCCGATGCCCGGCCCCGGGTCGGATTCGGGTCCTCCGGCCCGGGAGGTCAAAGTGCGTGGCGCGCTCCTCCCCGGACTGGTCAACGTGCACTGTCACTCACCGATGACCCTCTTCCGCGGCTCGGGGGAGAACCTCTCCCTCCACCGGTGGCTCCATGAGGTCCTGTGGCCCCGAGAGGCCCATCTGACCGCCGACGACGTCTTCTGGGGGATGACCCTCGCTGCAGCCGAGCTGTTGTGCTTCGGGGTGACCACCACCTGCGAGGCCTATTTCGTGGAGGACGCCGTGGCCGACGCGGTGGTGGCCGCCGGTTCGCGGGCGGTGGTGACCCCTGGCGTGCTGCAGCTACCCGGGTCCGAGTCCGGTGACCGGTGGTGGACCGCCCGCACCGAGGAGATCGTCGACTTCCATGCCCGCCGCCACGGTGAGGCGGGCCGCATCGAGGTGGGATTCGCGCCGCATGCCGCATGCACGGTGCCCCTTCCGGTGCTGGCGGACATCGCCGAGGTGGCCCGCTCGCTCGATGCGCTCTTCCATATCCATCTGGCCGAGACCGAGGAGGAGTGCATCCGCTTCGTCGCCGACCACGGGGTGAGCACGCCGGCCGCGCTGGCCGGGGCGGGGGTGTTCGATGGGCGCGTCCTGGCCGCTCACAGCATCTGGCTGTCGGACGAGGATCTCGGCATCTACCAGGAGTACGACGTGGCGGTGGCCCACTGCCCGCAGAGCAACGCCAAGTTGGCATCGGGCATCGCCCCCTTGGTCGAGTTCCTGGCCCGGGGCATCCGGGTAGGGCTGGGGACCGACGGTCCTGCCTCCAACAACGATCTCGATCTGTGGGAGGAGGTGCGGTTGGCGGCCATGCTGGCCCGCATCAGGGAGCGCGATGCCGCCGCGTTGCCGGCTGCATCCGCGCTGGACCTGGCCACCCGGGGGGCCGGACTGGCCATCGGCCGCCCCGACCTGGGCGTCCTTGCGGTCGGGGCCCGGGCCGACATGATGGCGGTCGACCTCGACGACCCCGCCTTCGTCCCACTACTGGAGGACGACCAGCTCATCGAGCACCTGGTGTGGTCCGCTTCGAGCCGGCTGGTCACCGATGTGTGGGTGGGGGGCAACCAGGTCGTCGCCGCAGGAACATGCCTGACCGTCGATGTGGACGAAGCCCGCACCTCACGTGATCGAAGTGGTCATCCTTCCCTCGACGTCGGGCTCGGTCCACACCAGCTTCTCCGGCTCGATGATCTCGACGTAGATGTCCCGTGACGGGTACTCGGCGCCGTCGGCGTCGTTGACCATGATGGGCTCTTAGATTCCGCCCGGTCGCAGGTCGAGGGTGATGTTCTCGATCGGGGTGCTGACCCCGGCCGGGCCCCAGAGGTGAGCGAGGTGCTCGGGTGTGGTCATGCAGGCGAAGACCAGTTCGCGTGGGGCGTCCCACACCCGGGTGACGGTGATCCCTTGCTTCGTGGTTGCCGGACGACCACGATGGTCCCTGTGAGCAGGCCGGACCCGTGTCCCACGCCGACGGCCGGATGGGACGATCCCGAGCAGGTGCACTGGTATCTGCAGCGTGTGGGCGGTTTGGAGCCCCGAATGGCGGGGGAGGAGGTGCTCTGTTCACTGCTTCCAGCCGACCCGCGCTCGGTCCTCGACCTGGGCTGTGGGGACGGACGACTCTGCGCACTGGTCCTCGAAGCGTGCCCGACCGTCGAACGCGCCGTCGGTCTCGACCGGTCGCCGCCCATGCACGCCCGTGCACAGGAGCGGTTCGACCACGATCGCCGGGTCACCTTCCAGCACCACGACCTGGCCGACGCCATCGAACCGTTCGGCTCCTTCGACGTCATCGTGTCCGGCTTCGCCATCCACCACCTCGAAGACGACCGGAAGAAGCGCCTCTTTGCCGAGATCGCCCGGCAACTCAACCCGGGCGGCCTCTTCGCCAACCTCGAGGTGGTGGCATCGGCGACCCCTGAGCTGCATGCCGAGTTCCTCGCCGCCATCGGTCGGACGGCGGACGACCCCGAGGACCGCCTGGTAGATGTCGAGACCCAGTCGAGGTGGATGAGGGAGGCAGGGCTCGCCGAGGTGGACTGTCGATGGCGGTGGCGGGGCTTCGCACTGCTGGTCGGGCACGCCGCCGGCGCGACGACCGGGTCCGACCTCTGACCGACCTACGTGCCCGAGCCCGCGGTCTGGTCGGCGTAGCGGGCCACCCCAGTGGCGAACCGGGTGATGAAGAACCTCAAGAGGACCACCATGGCGTGACCGGTGCCGGGGATCAACTCGTCGAAGGTCGCCGACCAGGTGAGCACGGTACCCGTGCCCGCCGGTTCGAGAAGCACGTCGGCCCGGTAGTGACGGACGGGAAAGCCCTTTACGATGACGTAGCCGAGATGGTGGGGCGGATCCCACACCACCACCTCTTCGCGCGAGCCGAAGCCGTACCGGGTGAATCTCCGGACGGCTCCGACCCCGTCCGGTTCGGGCTCCCCGGTGCGCACCAGATCACTGCGGTCGAGAAACGACCACTCCTTCCATCGGCCGGCCTCTCCGATGAGAGGCCACAGGCCAACGGGCGGAGCAGCCGAGCGGGCCTCGACCCGGAACGACCGCCTCCCCCTCGGCCCCTTCGGTACCGAGCCCGCGGAGGGGGCCCGACCGCTCATCCCTCGACGTGGGCCTTGAGGGCGTCGAGACTCCCCTGGTAGATGGTGGCCATCAGGTCGGCCATTTCGTCCGGCATGGCATCGACGTCCCAGGTCACATGGCAGGTGTCGCCGCGGGGAGTGACGGTCACGGTGGCCTGGTGGTTCTCAACCGGTGCTCCGTCGACCACCGAGTAGGTGATGGCCCGGGCGGCATCGTCCTTGCTGCGCAGGGTTTCGGTGATGGTCATGCCCATGGTGTCGACGATGCGGTTCTCCCCCTCGACCCGGCAAGACTCGATTCCGGGCATCCAAGCACCGATGGCGCCGAAGTCGCCAACCAGTGCCCACACGTCATCCGCCGATTTTTCGATGTCGACGTTTGCCTGTCCTGTCCCCATGGTTCTCCCTTGTTCGCTTGGCGTGCCGCGTGCCCCGTCCGGGTGACCAAGGCGCACGTGTCGCCCCGATGGTAGGCGGAACCGGCCACGAGCTCCACCAGCGGACCGGACGGGGCGAGACCACCGTCATTGCCCCCCACCCCCGGGCACCGTAGCGTCGCGCGCTATGAGCATCGAGGCCACCGGCACCGACGACCTCCCATCGAACGTGCTCGTCGATCCCGACTTGACGGTCTCCTTCCACCGCCCGCTGGTCGGCGACCGGGTGCGATTGGAGGCCCGTACCCGGTGCGGGCCATCCGGCATGGGATCTGCAGAGTCAGCGCTGTGGGATACCGAGGGACAGATCGGCCGGTCTGTCCAGAACCCGATGGCGGAGCTGACCCCATGACGGAGGGTCCGTTTCCCGTCGGCACCCCGAGCGTGGCCGAGCTGCTGGTGGCCCGGGCCGATGACGACCACCCCGGACTCCGGTTCGAAGAGGAGCAGTGGAGCTGGCGGGAGGTCGTGGCGGCCAGCGCCGCCCGTGCGTCCCTCCTCCGGTCGATGCCAGGTCTCGATCCCCTCCATGTCGGCGTGCTGCTGGGCAATGTGCCGGAGTACATCTTCTGGCTGGGGGCGGGAGCCCTGGCCGGGGCAACCGTGGTCGGGAT